>JAZSEM010000076.1:0-9716 GCA_045531695.1 Akkermansia sp. | reverse complement strand
TCTCATCTGCCGCCCTCGTTCCTCGGGCTCAACTATTTTATATACTCCTACCCGGGGTTTCGCCGCTACGCGGCTCAACCTCCGGGCTATTGAGCTGTCGCCCGCTCGGCGGGCTCTGGTTTAGGCTCCCGTCTTCGGCTCCGCCTACGCCGAGGCAGGCGCCTTCGCTCGCTTTGGAATGAAAGCTTTTTAACGGCCTGCGGCCGAGTGAAAAGCGGGCTGAAGCCCGCGGTGAAGAACCGGCTGCGCACGGTGGTGAAGAATGCGCTGCGCGCATAGTGAAGACCAAGGCTGACGCCTTGGGGATAGGGAGCCAAGCTCCAATTTGTCGAGTTTTTAGAGACCCCAAATATAGGCGCGCGGAATTTAAAAATCGTCCTCGCGTTTCAATCGTTCTTTTGCAAGATTGTTTCGCGTGTTTCCTTGGCGCCGTTGAGCCAGCGGAGCACGCCGGCGCGGTCCTGGTCTTCCAGCAGGAAGATAAGTCGGTGCAGGTCATTCACGCAGTTGTTGAGCACCTGGCGCACGGCGACATCGTTCTCCCAAAGGATGTCTGCCCACATGCTTGCCGCACCGGAGCACACGCGTGTGGTGTCCCTGAACCCGCTGGCAGCCAGTCGCTGCAGGTCGGGCAGGGGGACATCGCCGGGCAGGGCGTTGCGGGCACCGATGGCTGCCATGATGTGGGGCATGTGCGATATGCGGGCCACGGCTCGGTCATGGTGCCCGGGCTGCATGCTGTAGGTGGTGCAGCCGAGTGCCTGCCAAAATGTCGCCAGACGCTGTTCCATCTCAGCGGCCACGCCATGCGGGTTGGTGATGGCAACGGTTGCGCCCTGCAGCAGCTCGGGAGTGGCGTTCTCGAGTCCCTGAGTTTCGGCTCCGGCCATGGGGTGTGAGCCGATGAACATGCGACCGCGGTCGGTGAGTAGCTCGCCCGTGGTGCGGTGGACGTAGGCCTTCACCGAGCCTACATCGGTCACGAGGGCGTGCTTGCTGATAGCGGGCAGGATAAGGCGTGCCAGCTCTTCAAATGCGCCGATGGGGGTGGCAAAGATGATGAGGTCTGCGCCCTCTGCCGCCGCCCGGGCATCCGTATAGGTGTGGGTGATACCCAGGCTGTTGGCGAGTTGCAGAGGTTGCTCACGGCGGGCCCACAGGCGCAGTTCGCAACCGGGGAGCCGGTCACGCACGGCCAGCGCTACAGACCCGCCCAGCAGGCCCGGTCCATAGATAGTGACAGTGCTGAATGGCGGCTCCTGCATGGTGTTAGGGAACAATGAACTTGAAGTTGGTGCCCTTCACCTTCAGTACCTTACCGCTGGGGTGTACCTTGCCGGTCTTGGGGTCGATGATACGGATGGTCTTGGTGGGGTCGAGCGGGTTGTACACGCGGATGGGGTCACCCTCTACTCGAGTGGCCACGGGAATGGGACCGGTGTTGGTGATGAGCTTGGGATCGGTCGGGGTGGATGCCGGAGCGGAGGGTGTCGGCGGGGTGACCGTGCTCACGACCGGGGGCTGTACAGCCGTGGTGGCTACGGTGGGCTGGGTGATGGTCTTGGGTGCGCTCGGCTGGGGGGTGTATGTGCTCGGAGTGATCGGCGCTACCGGCGGATGCACCACAGGAGCGACAGGTGCCGCGGGACGGACCGTGGGTGTGGCAGGGGTGAGCACAGCCGTGTAACCCGGAGGTGTGGGGTGCAGAGCGGGGGCTGTGGGCTGCTGCACTGCAGGTGCCCAGGCACCGGTGGGGGCATAGGGATTCTGCTGCACGACAGGTTGCTGAACCACGGGCTGTTGCCGCGGGGTGTAGGGCATTTCGGGCACAGGGTTGGAGTGGTACACGCAGGAGGAAAGCACGCATCCCATCGCTGCTGTGGCTATGGTGGTGAATTGAATCGTGTTTTTCATGGACGGCAAAAAAAGCTTTTCTTACAACGTGAATTTTAGGGCGATTTATACCGAAAGTCAACTTCAAATCGCGTATTATGTGCCTTTGGGCTTGAAAAATAGATATTCGGGCGTTAAAATGACGGTATGAGCACCATGTTTCATTGTCCTGATCTTTTTCGTTATTCCCGCCGTCTGACCCGCGAGGTTCAGGTGGGTAATCTGGGACTTGGCGGTGGGAACCCCATCCGCATTCAGTCCATGCTCACCAGTTCTACGCTCGATACCGCAGCCTGTGTGAAGGAGGCGCTGGCTCTGGCCGATGCCGGTTGTGAGATTATACGCCTGACCGCTCAGACCAAGGTATTTGCCGCCAATCTGGAGAACATTGCCCGCGAGCTGCGTGCTGCCGGCTGCAATGTGCCGCTTGTGGCCGATATTCACTTTAAGCCCGATGCCGCCATGGAGGCCGCTAAGTGGGTGGAAAAAATCCGCGTGAACCCCGGTAACTTCATTGATAAGAAAAAGTTTGTGGAGCGCGACTACACTGATTTGGAGTACGAGGAGGAGCTGGAGCGAGTGCGCACGGCCTTCACCCCCTTGGTGTTGTTCTGCAAGGAGCATGGCCGCGCCATGCGACTGGGCGCCAACCACGGTTCGCTTTCTGACCGCATTCTGAACCGCTATGGTGACACCCCCGAGGGTATGGTGGAGAGCGCTCTTGAGTTCGCCCGCGTGGCTCGCGAGCTTGATTACCACCAGCTGGTGTTCTCGATGAAGTCCTCGAATGTGAAGGTGATGATTCAGGCCTATCGTCTGCTGGTTAAGCGCTTGGCCGAGGAGGGCGCCGACTGGAATTACCCCATCCACCTAGGCGTGACCGAGGCCGGTGAGGGTGAGGACGCCCGCATAAAGAGCGCCACGGGTATCGGTTCTCTGCTGGCCGACGGTATCGGCGACACGCTGCGTGTGTCCCTGACCGAGGACCCGGTGTACGAGGTGGCTCCCGGCTTCGAGCTGGCAGCTGCTTATCAGCCCGGTGCTGAGCACCCCTCTGCCGCTCCCGAGCAGAGCCCTGCCGCTCCCTTCGACCCCTTCAGCTTCAGCAAGCGCAAGTCTGATTTGCTGACGGTGAACGGTGTGACGGTCGGCTGGAATGAGCCGGTGCGCGTGGTGCTGCCGCAGGCCGCCTGCGATGCCCTGAACCCTGCCGAAATGAAGGACTTCATGCCCGAGCTGGCATACGAGGCTTGCGGTGCTGTGGAAATAGACCCCTGCAATGCCGCTGAGGTGGAGTCGCTGCAGCAGGCACCCGCCACTCTGGTGACGGTGAAGGATGGCGTGGATATGCCGCTGCCGCAGGCGTTCCGTCTGCTGGCTGCCCTTATTCCCACCCGCCACAGTATTCTGCTGAAGGACACGCTGGGCAGCACGCCCGCACAGAGCGCCCCCATGGCTGCCGGTATCAATATCGGTTCGCTGCTTTGCGATGGCATCGGCAATGCCGTGCTGATTCGCAGCGAGGCTGACCCGCAGAAGGCTGCCTATCTCGGCTTCAATGTGCTGCAGGCTGCCGGTGTGCGCCTGAGCAAGACCGAGTACGTGTCCTGCCCGTCCTGCGGTCGCACGCTCTACAACATTCAGGAGGCCGCCGCCCGCATCCGCAAGGCCACCGGTCACCTGAAGGGTGTGAAGATTGCCATCATGGGTTGCATTGTGAACGGCCCCGGCGAAATGAGCGATGCTGACTTCGGTTACGTGGGCGGTGCTCCTAACAAGATTAACCTCTATGTGGGCCACAACCCTGTGGAGCTTAATATCCCTCAGGAGCAGGCCGTTGACAGGCTCATTGAGCTGATTCGCAGCCACGGCCGCTGGGTTGACCCTGCCTGAGTTGCCACTTATTGAATTTTATCCGCAAAACCGCCTGACGTCCATGAACGTCAGGCGGTTTTCGGCATACTGATGGGGTGTCCTGCTATGGTGCCGGCAGCAGTTCTGACAGCAGGCCGTGTACATTTTTGTGCGAGCGCGTTTCGGCGGCCTGAGCGGCCTGTTCTTTTTCCTCTTGCAGCTGTGCCAAGCGCGTGTCCTCGGCCAGAGCCTTGAACTTGTCGGCCTGACTGAAATCGCCGCTTTCGTCGCGGAAGATGCCGGCAAGCCAGTCGCGCTTTTCTTCAATGGTCAGGTGTCTGTGTTTTTCCATGTCGTTTAGTGAGGGGGGAGAAATCGCAGGAGTTTGCGGATTGTTTCTTTACCGGATTCCGACAGGCTGTAGTAATCGGTGTCCGGGCTTATCAGCTTCACCAGTTTGTGCTGCTCCAAGCGCTTGAGTGTGGTACTTACATTACCGGAGTTCTGGCTGTTGGTGATGAAGGATGCAATGTCGTCTTTGTAATGCAGGCCCGCACCCAGACAAAAGAGCACGCGTATGCTGGCCATGCTCAGGTCACTTTCGTTGAGCGTTTTCAGTAGGTTACAGGCGAAATCAATAGCTTTCATCTTTACTTGTTCACAGAGTTATTCACAATGTTGATATGTGTTGTAATATGTTGAAGATAAATATAAAAAGATACTTGTAGGCAGGGTTATAAACAGAGTTATTCACAATTCAGTGTTGTGAACAACTTTTCCGCCAGAGTCTGAGGAGGGGGTGAGTGTCGTTGGAGTGAGCCTGTACGGCATTGATATGAGCAGCTTGGGGCAGAGCCAGTCGGTGGTATTCCTGAGTAAGAGCCTCGCGGGCGGAGGTGCTGCTGGTGAGCGGTATGCAGAGCTTGCCGGCCAGGCGGGTGGCAAAGGCTTCGGTAAACAGCGGTTCAAAGTTCAGCGGGTCTTCCTCGTCGGCCATGTAGAGCAGTTCGATGGTATCCTCTGCGCAATAGATGTTGCGACCTCTCAGTGTCCAGTTCGGGCTGCTGACCTCGAGCACGCGCAGGCAGTCATCGGGCAGGGGATGTGCTCGGTGTTGGGCGGGAGTGTCGGGGTTGTCATCGGCTGCCGGAACATGCGTGAGCCTGGTGGCGAAGGTCCATCGGTTGGAGCAGAGCAGTTCCCGGCGAACCGGGTGGTAGTGAGAGTAGCAGAGCCTGGCCGCCAGTGAACCGACGGGAGAGATGGTGCTGATGGGTGACTCCCCCAGCTTGGCGAGGGCGAGGTTACAGATAGACAGAGCCGTGGTCTGTGAGTTCGGTGGTGCTGTGTTCATGGTATGGTGATTAGGTTTGAGTACTGCCAAGGGTGGCACAGAAAGGGCACGTGGGCAAGCTAAGAATTGCACCGCCGTGAGGTGCCGCTTAGGTGACATCACGACGGGGGTGCAAAAGTTTCTTGTGCATCTGTTGTGAGTGGGTTAAGCTGAACACATGAGCACAGATGCACGTATAGCCGCCCTGAGATATTACAGGGCATTCGGTAGGGATTGCGCCGCCGACTTGGCAGCACTTGCCGCCAACCCGCAGGGGGTGGTGGTATGGCTACCGCGCCTGGTGGTGCTGATGAAGGCAGCTGACAGTCGGGACCCTGCTCAGTGGGGTAACCTGTACGAGAGCCCGACCGAGGCCGATGGCTGGTACGTTCACCTGTTGGCCGGGGATGTGGCACTGGCTCGCCGATTGGCATGCGAGGTGCCGCGCCGTCGCTGGGCTTGTTTTCAGCGTGGCCGTCGCAGTGCCGCACCGCATCGGCTCGGCTGGCAACGCCTGTTAGGCACTCCCCGTCGCTCAGGAAAATAAACAACCACCAACCAGAAAGGAATACAGACATCATGGGATTTATGACCCCCTCCGTACCGTCGCCGTCGACTGAGAAGAAAGAACCACCCGTTGTGACCGAGGTGACTCAGAATGATACCGCCGCTGATTACGACCAGAAAAACGCTCGCCGCAAGAGCCTGCTCTCCACTATCCTGACGCCGCGTCCCGGCTCATTGGCCACCGGTGGCAGCAACAGTGCCAACAGCACTCTGGGCTGAGGTATTGCCCGTTTTCCCCTTATTTGCCATGCAAGATGATTCACTCCTGACAACGTACAACGCGCTGCGGGCTATCCGCAGCCCTTGGGAGGACTGGTGGGACCGCCTGCGCCGCTACGTGCTGCCGAGCCGTGAGCAGACGGCGGAGGCTCTGCTGTCGGCCATGGATTCCCCCGGTGCTGCGCAGCGCTTGTACGATACGACAGCGGTCGAGGCCTGCCAGAAACTCGCCAGTGCCCACATGAGCTATATCACCCCGGGCAATGAGCTGTGGTTCAAATGGACCAGCCCCGAACCCGGCGCCGGGGATGAGGCTCAGTCCTGGTACAACCGTTGCTCCGAAATCGCCAACCGCGAGCTGGCTCTCAGCAATTTCTATACGGCACTGCATGAGTGTTTTCTGGACCGTGTGGGGCTGGGCACCGGTAGCCTGTTCTGTGGCAGCACGCGCAGCGGGCGGCTGATGTTCCGCCACATTCCCTGTGGTCAGTTCGTGTGTGCCGAGAACGACGAGGGCTGTATCGACACCTACATGCGCGAGTTTACCTTCTCGCCGCATCAGGCGCAGAGCCGGTTTGGTACGGCTGCACTCGGTCCGCGTGCCCGCGCCCTGTGCGAGAAAAGCTCCGACCGTCACACGCCGTCTCTGCGTTTTCTGCACGTGGTGCGCCCTCGAGAGAAGCGCAATCGCTCCCGCCAGACCGCCCGCGATATGGCCTGGCAGAGCATTTATTACAGTCTGGATGACAACTGCACGGTCGAGGAAGGTGGCTATCGCGAAATGCCCTACATGGTCACGCGATTCCTGAAGTGGGGCGAGAGCCCGTACGGTCTGGCTCCGGCGCGGCTGGTGTACCCGGATATCGAGCAGGCTCAGTTCCTCAACCGAATCCTCGATATGTTAGGCGAGGTCGCGGCTTTTCCCCGCATTCTGGAGCTGGCCAATCAGGTGGGCGAGGTCGACCTGCGCGCCGGTGGCCGCACGCTCATCAGCCCCGAGAGCGCCAGTCTGGGTTTCCCTCGCGAGTGGGCAACTCAGGGCAGGTACGATGTGGGCATGGATCGCCTGCGCCAGAAACAGGATTCCATCAACCGCGCGTTCTTCGTACCTATGCTGGAGCTGTGGAATGAGCGCCGCCAACAGATGACGGCTGCCGAGGTCTATGCCCGCGAGAATGAGCGGGTTATGCAGTTCTCGCCCTCCTTCACGCTGTTCACCTGTGATTTTCAGCCGCTTATGGAGCGCGTGTTTGCTCAGCTGTTCCGCGAAGGGCGTTTCCCCAAGCCGCCTCATACCGTGCTGCAGAAGGACCGCCGAGGCGAGCTCACCATAGCTGAGCCGCATGTGGTCTACCAGGGGCGAATTGCCATGATTATGCGCCGACTGCAGTCCGAGGGTATAGAGCGCACGCTCAGTCGCCTGCAGGGCATGGTGGCATTGTCGCCCACGCTCACTGACCATATCGATATGGACTCGACCTTCCGTCTGGCCGCGCGTCTGGATGGTGTGCCGGAGCAGATGCTGCGCCCCGAGCACGCGGTTCGTCGCATGCGCCGTGAGCGTGAGCAGGTGGTCAGTGCCGCTGCCGGGCAGATGGCGCCGGAACCGCAGGCGGATGCCGGCCCGCCACCCGCTCTCATGCCTCAACTTCAGCCCATGCAAGTCGCACCATGATATTTCCGCCTGAAATCTCAGCCGTGGAGAAAGCCCGCGCCGCTCGCCGCCGCTTGCTTGCTGTCTTCGGCACGCCGGTCGGGCAGAAGGTGCTTGCTGAGCTCGAGGCTCGGTTCGAGACTGACCTGCCGGTCTTCCAGGGGCAACGCGGTTCCTACGACCCGCTGGACGCCATGCGCCGCGATGCTCATCGCGAGGTGTTCCTCGTTATCCGCCGCCAGTTGAGTCTGGCTGAGCGGGAATCCACTCCCACCACAACCAACAATACAGAACAAGATGAAACATAACATACCTGAATTACACGATGATATGCCCGTACCTGCCGAGTCCGCCGAACCGTCGCACGATATCGCGGCGGAGGTAACGCCGCTGATGCAGGATGACGGTTCCTTCTCCCCCGAGTGGTACAGTCGCTTTGAGGAGTTGCAGCCCTATGCCGCCACGCTGGGCAAGTTCCGTCGCCCGGAGGCCCTGGCCAAGAGCTACGCCATGCTGGAGCGCATGAAGGGCTACCCCGATGTGAACGATGCCCGCCGCATGGCGGCATTCCGCGCGGCTGTCGGTCTGCCCGAGCAGGCCGAGGGCTACGCCATTCCCCGCCCCGAGAATACCCCCGATGAACTCTGGGACCCCGCTCTGGCTGAGGCTCTCTCGCAGGTGGCATACGAATACGGCGTGCCGGCAACCGCTATGGGCGCTCTTTGCGAGAAATATGCCGATGAGGGGCGCCGTATGCTGGCCGGTGCCCGCGAGGCTCAGGTTGCAGCCATTGCCCATGCCGACGCGGAATTGCAGCAGGAATGGGGGCGCAGCTATGAGGACAACATGCGCACGGTCGGCGATTTCCTGACTCACCTCGGGGCTCGCGCCGGGGTGGATGTGGCGGAACTTACGGCCAATCCCGCTCTGCGTGCGAATGCCGACTTTGCCCGCCTGATGTTTGCCGCCGCCGCTCTGCTGGAGGAGGCTCCCCTGCACACGGGCAGCGCTGCGATGGATTCTCGGGAGGAGGCTCGCCGTATTGCCTCCGACCCCACCCACCCTCTGCACGAGGCCTACATGCGCTCCTCACACCCCCGCCACCGCTACGCCAACGAGCAGTACGACCGCCTGGCGTTCGGTCACCCGCTCTGAGTGCAAGTGCGCTCAGGTCATAGCACCTCTTCTCCGGCGGGACTCGGGGAAGGAATTGTGAGATGATGTGCATAACAAAATCCCCCGGTTCGACACCGTCGAGCCGGGGGATTTTCACTGCTCTGCGCAGCAGAGCAATATCACTGAGCCGTAGGCTCAATATCACTGCGGCGTCAGCCGCAATTTCACTCACGCGCAGCGTGAATATCACTGCGCCCGACAGGGCGCAATATGTAGATTGACATAGCGAACCGAAGGTGAGCGGAATTCAAAAGCCCGCACTTGTGCGGGCGACAGAGAATTAGCCCAGAGCAAGCTCGCGCCCTGTATCGGCGTATCGCAGAGAAGCCGGAAGCTCCGGGTAATGAGAAAAAAATAATCAGAGCCCCGCAAGTCTGCGGGGTTTAGTTATATTTTTCTCCTTTTCTCCGGGTTTCGCCTGCGGCTTCACCCGGGGCTACTGTTCTGTTGCCCGCCAAACTCCAATTTGTAGGGGTGTATGGCGAACCGAAGGTGAGCGGAATTCAAAAGCCCCGTGTCAACGGGGCGACAGCACATAGCGCGGGGTGAAGCCGCGCAGCGGCGAAGCCCCGGGTATTGAGCAAAAAATATTGAGAGCCCCGTGAAACGGGGTGACAGCCTGACTGATAAGAGCAGTAGCTTTGGGATTTACATGTATGCAACCGTCAGTCCGCGAAAGGCTGTCGCCACCGTTTCACGGGGCTCCTTTTCCTCTTATTCCTGTAACAGGGGCTACGCGAGCTATCGCTCGCTCACCCCTGTCTATGTGCTGTCGCCCGCGTGGCGGGCTCAAAGTACGGTTCCCGTCTTCGGCATCGCCTGGGGGCTTCTCGTTGATACGCCCACCCAGAACAAGTCGGATCGTAGCCATGTCGTTCTGTGAGCCAAGGAGTTGGTAAGACCCATTGTCTTCCTAAGACCGCTTGGCCTCCGACTTCAATATTTTTTGCTCAATACCCGGGGCTTCGCCGCTGCGCGGCTTCACCCCGCGCTATGTGCTGTCGCCCCGTTGACACGGGG
>JAZSEM010000005.1:0-45806 GCA_045531695.1 Akkermansia sp. | reverse complement strand
GCACGTGCCGCACACCTCCAAATTCACGCCATGGGAAATCCACTCGGCCATAGCTGTTCAAACAGAACAACAAGCATCTGCGTTGGAGCAATACCTTAAATCCCACTCCGGGCGAGAATGGGTTATCAAACATCTTGGCTTACCCATGGGAATGACATCGCACTCTTAAAGGACAAAAAGCCGGCTATGCCTACCCGTCGCGGCGTATCGTAGAGAAGCCGGAAGCCCCTTTTTCTAAGCGCGAACGCCTTTTAGGGTCACTAAAGATGCTTCGAATCTATAATCCGCTGATTCTATGAGCTTAGGCAACTTTGAGCAGATGGCGACTCTGCGACAAGCAAAGATGCTTCGAACTGAGAAACCACACAGAATCAGCGGTTTAAGTCCCATTTTTCACCGAGTCCCAACCTAAGTTGAAACATCGCTTGCAAGGGGATAAAAACACACTTACAAGCGATGGACGGATGCGGGTGGAATCCCATCGACCGCTCTCAATAAAAGCCTCTCATCAGAGAGGCTTTTTGTCATTTACTGTATTCCGGGATTTTAACGCACGATGAGAGGTAAGCGAGCAACTTGTCTTTCCTTCGTATGACGAAAGATTGCGATATCCTGCACAGAACAGCCAGGTTACGAGCATAGCCGCAGCACTGATGAGGTACTGCCAGACCGCGATAAACACTAGGGTAAGAGGCTCCTGTGCATCAAAATTTCCGGCAGCTTTCCACAGGATGTAGCTGACCAGTAGATACACACTAAACAGCAACGATACACACCCCACCACCATGGCTACTTGACTGCACCAGCTGCGGCGGCGCGTCACCGCATAGGCCAGCAGAACCGGGGCGGAATACACCAGGCCCCAGGGGAAGGTGAGCACGCAGAGCAGCAACAGCCAGATACCGCAAATTGTTCTGATGAGTTTAAATCGTTGTTCCATATCTGGCAAGGATTTTACGGAAGATGGGCATGGTGGGTGAGTGAGATTGCCGGTTCGAGCAATTGGTGTTAGTCAGAGTCACTGCTTACAGTCTGAGGAACAGGGCCGGCGGGCAAGAAAAGTCCATCTGTTGACGCTACTTCCTGCTCAATGACAGAAGGCACCGCTTTTAAAATGGAGAATATTCTCTCGGTACTGATTTGCCGCAGCCTCAACTCGCACATCATTTTGGAGAAATCGTAGCTTGGGTGAGCTTCTGCAGCCTGACTCATTCGTTCATATAACCGGGTGATGGCTTTAGAATATTCCTCCCATCTCGGCAAAACCTCTTCAGCCGGAGGCAGGAACAGCCCCGCTTGCTGCAAATCCAGTTCGGCCAGTGCAACCTCCCAGTGGGTAGCCAGACCTTGTCGGTAACGCTTGCGCTGCAATTCCAACAGCTCAGACCTGTAAGCACAGACTTTGCGTCTATCCTTCGCCATGCCGGTAAACCAGAGGATTTCTGTCTTGAGCCATCTTTCGCGGTTTTCCTCCGCCATGGCTGCCCGGCTGAGGGTTTGCCGCAGTTCCCTCAACTGCTCCGGAGAAATGAGCGTTTCCGGAGCCGGACGAAATTGAAATCTACATACAGAAGCATATGATTCTGTATAACTATACAGTTCAATACCAGTTTCGTACATATCCCAAAGCGAGCCGAGCCCCTTTTGGTAGCGAGCTTCGGCAAGGCGGTACGCCTTTTCGTGCAAGGCGAGTATGGCGGGCATATTGCTCCCCCAAGTCGCGAGGTCGAGCGGGTCGGCTTGCTCCGCATCTTTCGAAATTTGATAGAGGCATTGCAGGCGAAGCACTTGCAAGACCTCTTCATCCCCGCAGACCTTACACTGTTGTTGGTAATCTTCCAGATGCTTTGCGGCTACCTCGATAGCAGGGCTCTCACCACCAACGGCAAGCCCCAAGCACAATATGGCTAAAAAGAATCTTCTCATCATTGCCTATCTCCTTTACCTATGATAATACTGTCCTGCACCGAATCCACAACAAAAAATTGCAGAAAGTGCAGATTTTCCTGATAAATAGACGCTCGCGGCGGGTATTTTTATTGAGCATTTCCTGCATTTTTGTTGCCGATGGCGGGAAAACGCATTTATTTTACAAAATGCGTTTCACGGATGACGCCGAGTGGGAGTCTGGTACAGAGCAAAAGGAGTTTCAGCCGGTTGGGGGTGGTCAGTGCTGCTGACAGTTCAGCAAAGGCCTGCGGGCAGTAATCCGGGTGTTCCTGGCGCAGCCGGGCAAGCTGGCTGATTGCCTGGGGATATTCTTCCCGGTAGATGTGCTGGATAATCCGGTCAATCTTACCGGCATCGGGCGCGGCGTCGATGTAGGCTTTCTTCTGGGTAAAAAGGGCCATAAACTGATTCCGCTCCTCTTCGGTGAGCTCTTCGGCCTTGGTTCGGTAGGCGAGGAGCTGCTGCATTAGCCCTTGCGGCAGGTCTTTGGTGCGGTAGCCTATGAAACCATAGACACCGTCACCATGCCAGTGGCATGCTACATCGCACCGGCTCCGCTGTTGCATGATGGGCTCCCAATAGGTCAATAGGGTGCGGATAAGCTCGGGCTCCCGGGTGGAGTCCCCTTTTCGGCTCTCCGTTTCCAATTCGGTGAGAAGCTTGTCCAGCATGCCCAGCTCAGCATATCCCTGCCAGAGCTGCGCAACATCGCCCTGCTCATGGGCTCGGAGCCAAGGAGAGCACAGCAGCATGGTGGCGATGGTAAGAAGTTTACAAAACGGGTGTATGGTCATGACTAAGCGTGTATCTGTTACGGGGCATTATATCAATTCCGACCCCTCTGTTCAAGCGTGGAAGACATTTTGTTGCGTGTTTCCTGCATTTTGTTGCCGATGGCGGGAAAACAGAGCTCCGGCTTCGAGTTCGGGCTTGCGCCCTCCTTTCTGGGGGCTTCTCTTCGATACGTCCACCTTGGCCGCCGAGACGGGCAAAAGCCAAGGATTTGCTCTACGCAAAGCTCAATTTGCAGCTCAAAATTTTCCAAAGTATTTACAGACTCAATGAAATGTGCTAGAATTCCTGCGTAGCTAACGCACACACAAGAGAACGTTTATGAGTAATTTTCGCCGCCTTTACTACCTTGGATATATCCTGATGCTTCTGGGACTCGCTGCTCTTTACTTTCTGCCGGCCCCGGAAATGGAATACACACCGGAGGAACATTTGCGCAAACTGGATGCTTGGTTGGGGAGCAGTTATGGCCGCACCGAGCTCGATGCCGATCCATGGAAACAGGATGGCGATGATTACCGCGGAGTGATTTTCACTTTCCGTGATTCAGCAGAGGAGCTGGACGAATTGAAGCGCCGTCATAATCTTAAAGAGGGTCGCGTCATCCCCGGTCTGCCGTCTGGCTGGCAGGAACAAATTGACACCACTCGCCCCATCTACACCGCCCCTCCGAGAGTGCTGATTAATTGCCATCTGTCAGATTGGGGCTATGACACTCGGGATTTCTTTCTGGCAAGCCTGAAAGATGGCCGTAGCCTATTGGCTCTGCGCTATAAGGAGACCCTACATCTCAAGGGGCGTACCACCTTTACCGCTTGTTATGAAGTGCCTGATTACGAGGGGAATTTACTGCCCTTCTGGTATATGGCACTAGTCATCATCGGCCTCATAGCCTTCAGCCTGCTGGTACCGCTGGGGGGCCTGCTGCTGTTCCCGAATTTCAGATTGAAGCAAAAAGGTTCCGGGCTCATGTGGTTTGGCATAGCTACCATCTTTCCTCTTGTCACCATCGTGCCCTTCTTCATACCCAACTTGGCGACAGACACCGACATTATCTCAACCCTCATTCTGCCGGTTCAGCTCGCAGGCGCCGCCATCCTCTACGTGCTTGTCGCAGTCATCCAGAGACGCAGGAGCAAATCAGCTCGCGCTACGGCATACATCAAACAGTAAATTACCGCGCAGCAGCAAGCGAAGCCTCCTGTTTCTCTCGCATCGACTTTTTTTTGGGGGGGGGAAGAAGCCGAGGATTTGCTCGAAGTGGAGCCCTTGGTCTGCCGGGTTGAGGAAAGGCTCGAATCGTTAAAAAGCTTGCCGATTTTCGGGCTGGAAAAGGGGCAAAAGTATAGTCTTTTTATGGGTCAGGTTCATAACGCATTCATTATCAACACCACTTTTATTTGAGAGGGGTAAACCATATACTTTTATCCAAACCTCTCATCATTAAGCCTTTGCATCAAAATAGGGGGTTATTGTATGCCGCGCCCCCAGTCCTTTAGAGTCCTCCGTCTTCGCTAAAGCTACGCCGAGACTGGCAGGGGAGTGAGAAAGGGCAAAATCAGGGCGTGTTGAGCCTTTTAATATACATTCTTTTTAATAATTAAGGACTCCGCAATTCGTTAAATATCAGCACATAAACAGAAAAAAGGCTGCATCCCCTCAATTTCAGGAATGCAGCCTTTAGCAATAGCCCCGGCGGGGCTCTACCCACCCCCTGCGCCCCTAGCGGGGTTCCCACCGAGAGGTGTCTCGGTGGCGCAGGGCCAGGCTGCTGCGTCACTCGCAGCCTGCCCGCTCGGTCGCGGGTTCGAGCCTGAATCAGCCTGGGGCATAAGCACAAAAAAGCGCACCGAATGGTGCGCCTTTTTGTGCTAGCCCCGGCGGGGCTCGAACCCGCGACCAAGCGATTATGAGTCGCCTGCTCTGACCGCTGAGCTACAGGGCCGCGGTGAGTTTAGCAGGGGGCGGGGTTGAAGTCAAGATTTTTTTGATAAGATGGCGGATAATGACAAAAATCCGGGAGAATGCGGCATATTATCGGCGGGCTCGGCGCTTCAGGAAGCGGTTGGAGAAGGCTTCGAGCTCTGGTACGCGGAAGAGGAAGCAGGCGGCGAGGTAGATACCACCTACCACAGAACCGGCGACGGCGAGGGTGCCGAGTCTGGGCAGGAAGTCCCAGGTCAGGAAGTCGGTGAAGAAGAGCCCGCGAATCTGCCAGCAGATGACGCCCAGCACGGTGCCGGCTGCAATGATACGCAGCAGGCCGGGGATGAGGTGGCGGGTGGCCATGGTACCGAGCAGGTGGCGCAGGTAGAAGAAATAGAAGAGGAAGTTAAGCGTGGTAACCACTGAGGTGGTGAGGGCCAGCCAAGCGGCCTCCTTGAACTGGAAGACGTGCACAAAACAGTAGTTGAGCACCACGGAGATGGTAGCAGAAATGAGCGCCAGACCGGCGGGAGCCCAGGGTTTCTCGAGGGCGAGGAACACGGGTTGCAGCACTTTCATGCCGGCATAGCCGAGCAGACCCAGACAGTAGGCGCTGAGAACCTGACCGGTCAGAGCCGAGGCGTGCTCATCGAACCTGCCGCGCTGGAAGAAAATGCTCACAATCTCCTGCCCCCAGATGCCGAGGATAACGGCCGACGGGACAGCAAAAAACGCCACAAATCGCATGGCCTGCGCCAGATGGCGGGCAATGTCGCGGCGTGCCCCCTGCCCCTCATCGAGGGTCATGCGCGAGACCGAGGGCAGCACCACCATACCCACAGCCACGCCGAAAAGTGCCACCGGCAGCTGCCACAGGTGGAAAGCGCCGGAGAGAGCCGTCACCGCTCCGCCCGGCAGGTACAGGGCAAAGGAGGTATTGATGAAAATGTTGGTCTGGGTAATGCCGGCAGCAATCACGCCGGGAATCATGAGCAGCCACACACGGCGGGCCGCCGGCTCGGTGAACAGGAGCTTGCCGGCCTGCAGACGCAGCCCCAGCGACCAGCGGGGACGATACCCCTTGCGACGCAGCGCAGGCACCTGCACCAGCAGCTGAGCAGCACCGCCCAGAACCACAGCAATCGCAAAACCATAGAGGGCATTCGGCCCAAACTCGGGGTCAATGAACCAGCCAACCAGACAGCCCACTATCACCGTAGTGAGGTTGAACGCCGCACTGGCTAAGTTGGGAAGCCCGAAAATGCCGAACACGTTCAACGCCCCCATGCTGAGAGCCGAGAGCGAAGCCAGCAGAATGAACGGCCACATGATGCGGCAGAGGTCAGCCGCCAGATTCATAAAGTCCTGTTGCTCCACACGCAGGCAGTCAGGCATGCGCTGCGTACTGAGTTTCACCGAGCTACCAACCGGCAGATTCTGCAGCGAGCTCAGGCGCACCACAGCCGTCTGCGGACATTCCGTCAGAGGCGCAGACAGGGCAAAAGAAGCCATCGTACGGCCATCCTCCTGCTTGATAGCCCCCAGATAAGTAGCCTCGGCCACTACAAGGGGAGCCGCGGCAGCATCCTTGCACTCAAAGATAACACTTGCGCGCTCCGGGTACAACTGCTGCATGAAGAACCCCGACAGCAACACACCCAAGGCCACGATGCAGACCATGAGCGACACCAACTGAGCCACCACCTGATTAGCCAACTGCCAGGCAGCACCGGGGCCGTCCTGCTTCTCCACCTTGCTCATCACGCTGGTGAAACTCTGGGAGAGAGCGCCCTCGGCGAACATATCGCGCAGCATGTTGGGCACGCGGAAGGCGGTCAGGAAGGCATCCAACGCACCGGTGGCACCGAACAGGCCGGTGTAAACCACCTCACGGAGCAGACCGGTAAATCGGCAGCAGAAAATCGCAGCCGTAGCAATCAGGCTTTTCTTGTGGAGAGAGGACATGGCAAAACAAACGTTGCAGCAATGAAATCAGCGCACCTTCTCGGGCAGGGATTCCTTAATCTTGCGGATAACCTGCTTGGCGAGCTTGGTATCGCCGGTGAAGAGGTAAGTACGGGCGAACTCACGCACTGCAGTCTTGTAGAGGGAGCTGTCGGCGGCATCCAATCGAGCACGCTCCTCCTCGCCCATCCCCTCGATGGCACGCACCACGTCACGCAGGCGAACCACGGCGCCCCAGTCATTCTTACCGGTCTTGCGCTCAATGAGAGCCAGCTCCATACGGGCACGCAGCAGCTTGCCATCAGTAAGGTCGGGGTGAGCCTCCTGCACCAGAGCCACACTTTCCGTCACCCATTTGATGGCGTTCGTGTAGTCCTTCTGCTCCACATAATAGGATGCAATAGAGGAAGCGATATCGCCCATGGAGATGGGGCTCTTCTTGGCCAAATCAGCATTGCCGCGAATCATATCCCAGCAGCGGGTGAGCAGCTCAATCTTCTCAGCACCTTCGGAATGTGCAGCCAGCAGGTTCAGACAGCGGAAAATCTCGTTCGTATCCTTCTCGTGCTCCAGCAGGTAGCGGCAGTCTGCCATCGCGGCAGAGATGGCACCACAGGCCTCATTGGCGCGGGAGCGCAGGCGGGCGAGTTTCATCTGCAATTCAGGCGTCATTTCGCCATAGCCCTCGGCAAAGGCACCGGCCAGGTTCAGAGCCTGAGCACAACCCTCGTACTCACCCATGCGGTAGCGCAGCTCGCCCAGCATCGTGTAGCACTGGGGCAGTTTGTGCTCGCGGTCGGGGTACTCCAGCATGGCATCGCGGCAGCGAAGGAGCTTAGCCTCAACATCCTTCAGCGACGAGTTCGGCAGGTTAGGATTGTCGCGCAGCGTGTTCGCCACCTCCTCGAGCATGAGCTTAGCCGTAGCCGGGCATGCGGGCCACTTAGCGGCCTCCAGAATATTACGCACCATCTGCAAGGCATGCTCACGCACACCGCCCACATCGGCACGAAGCATCTGCAGGTCAGCCGCTTCCGCAGCCAGCACAGGGTCATCGGCCAAGCGAGCCAACACCGAGGACATCTCTAGGCGGGAAAGCACCTTCACGGCCTCGTCATTCTTGTGCATGCGCACGTATGTTTCGGCCGAGCGGCGAATAGAGCGCAGCAACAGAGCCGTAGCCGAGGGCATGTTGATGGCTTTCTCCTGCAGCTGGCGGTCCAGACGGAGCTGCAGTTCATAATCCTCGTGCTCGAGAGCAGCAGCTGCCAAGCGGTCCAGCCCCTCCACGGGAGCCAGAGCTTCCACCTCGGGCAGAATACGCACAGCCTCCTCCCACAAGCCCTTATCAATCAGGCGGCTCATCAGGAACCAGCGGAACTGACGGCGAGTTTCGGGGTTCTTAATCCAGCCCAGACGAGTCTTGGAATCCTCTGCCAGCTCCAGCAGGCGAGCCTTGTCGCCGGAAAGGTCAGTGAGCAGGCGCTCCAAATTGTCGTTGGCCTCGGAGTTATCATGCACCACAACAGTCTCGCCCTTGAAGAAACGAATAATATCATCGCCCTTGGCAAAAATCCCCCAGATAATGAGAGCAGCAACAGTCAAACCGACTGCAGCCAGCGGCAACATGGGACTTGTATTCTTACGGCGAGGTCTGTAACGGCGGTACATGGTGATTTATAAGCGGTATTAACGGTTACTGAGCAGCTTGTGCCGGCTCATCATCGGCAGGGGCCTCGGTGGCGTCATCGGCATCCACCTCTTCAGGCAGAGTAGCCCCATATCTGCGGCAGAGGGCGAACTGTTCATCCACCTCGCGGGCACGGGGGCCACCCTTGGTCACGAGCGGGCGCAGGGCATCCCAGGCCTGAATGGCGGTATTCCAGTCCTTAATCTGCGAGAGAGCGTAGGCGCGAGCCATCAGCGCGTTGAAGTAGTCAGAGTCCTCCCCGGCTTCCTGGGGAAGGTGCTCAATGGCCAGAGCATAGGTGTTGGCAGCCTCCCGGGTACTGCCGGTCAGGTCGTAAGCCTGAGCCAGGCGCAGGTACACCCGACCGATGGCCGGCTTATCGCCGGCAAAATGTTTCTTGCGCAATTCAACGGCCTCCTTCAGGTAACGCACGGCATCCTCCAACCGCCCGAGGGTCAGGCAGCAGGTACCGGCACCCTCAAGAGGCTGAGCGCGTAATTCCTCGGGGGCATCCTTCTGCTCCAGAGCGCGGTCAAAATCAGCAAGAGCGGCATCGTGAGCGTCCTTGGTCAGGTGAATCCACCCACGCTGGTCATACAGGCAAAGCCAATAGACAGAGTTATCTGTCATGCGCCCCATGGCAGCGCCCTCGGCACGGTACAGCAGAGCAAGAGCATTCTCGGCATTCCCCTGCTCCAGTTCTATGCGAGCCAAATCGCGCAGAGCGGCGGCCAGATAGGCGGCATCTGCCGGGTGCTCACCGAGTCGGCTCACACCATCGCGCAGGAGCTGCTCAGCACGCTGCGTATCGCCCTTTTCCAGCAGGGCTGAGCCCATACTCACGGCAGCACCGGCCAGAGCGGGCGTTTTGCTGAGGTCAGCACCGGCCAGAGCCTGCTCAAAACAAGCGAGAGCCTTATCCTGGTTGCCATGAGCGCGGTGTATGCGGCCAATGTGAGCCAACAAATCCGCCTGCAGCGGTTTACCGGAGTCACCGAGAGCAGCAACCTCCTTCTGCAGGCTTTCCAGAGCCTTGAGCTGTTCACCGAGATTATCTGAGGGAGCAGCCACAAGCGCTGCCATTTCAGAGTAAATCGTTAACTGCTCGCGGGAGCGCCTCTGCGCAGAGTAAGCACCCGCAGCATAGCGGTAGTAGTGAAGTGCCTCCTGCGGGCGGGTTTCATCGGCCAGAGCACGCGCCACAATCAGAGCACGGTGCGCCCAGAGCTCATTCTTTTCAGCTGAATCGAAGAGTGCCTGCAGCAGCTCGGCTGCCTCTGCCGCCTTATGACGATTGACCAGAGCCAGAGCCAATGTCCACTCTGCCTCACGGCGCACCTTGTCATTCTTAATCCAGGCCAGTTCGGTGTTCCTGTTACGCACAGTGGCAAGCAGGGTTGCGTCGTCAGACGTCGCAACCTGCATGAAGTGCGTGAGGTTGTTGACGGCAGCGGTATTCACCGCCTCGCTCACAATCTCGGAGGTCACACCTGCAGTAAAGCCCTCGCTGAAGCCGAGACGATAAGTCGCATACTCCACGCCGAGCAATGCAACCAAGCCCAAACCGATAGCGGCATATTTCACTATCGGTTTGAAAACAAGGTCGTCGTCGCTCAGTTCTTCCTGCTGATAGTCTTGATTGGGCTCAGACTCCATGTAGCAACGAGCTCAATTATATCAGGCAGTCACCTGATCCAGGTTGAAGGCAGCGTGTACCACACGGGCGGCCTGCTCGATATCAGCTGCATCGACCGTGGTGGTAATGCGAATCTCGGAGGTGGCAATCATACCGGTCTGAATGCCGGCATCTGCCAGAGACTGGAATACTGTAGCAGCCACACCGGAGTGAGAGCGCATGCCCACACCCACAACCGAGAGCTTGGCAAGACCGGCTTCAGTCTCCAGACGAGCCTTGTCACCCAGCTGGGGAAGAACCGGCTTAAGGGCAGCCTGAGCAGCGCCCAAGTCGCTCATGTTCATGGTGAATGACTGGCGAGCCTGACCGTCGTGAGCGGTGTTGGCAACAATCATATCCACATTAATCTCGGCCTTGGAAAGAGCGGAGAGAATGAGGGCGGTGTAGGCCACGGGAGCGGTGATGCCGGAGACAGTTACGCGGGCCTGATTACGTTCGATTGAGACGCCACGTACGACGAGGCTCTCCATAGCTGAGTTTTCTTCTTGCACAATGGTACCGGGGTTATTGTTCATGGAATTGCGGACTTCAAACACCACGCCGAACTTCTTGGCGAACTCGACGGAGCGGGCCTGCATGACTTTGGAACCGCTGGAAGCCATCTCCAGCATTTCCTCGTATGAAAGGACAGGGATTTTGCGGGCATCTTTCACCACGCGGGGGTCACAGGTGTAAACACCGTCCACATCTGTGAAAATCTGGCATATATCGGCCTTCACGGCAGCAGCCATGGCAATGGCGGACAGGTCGGAACCACCGCGACCAAGGGTATACACCGTGCCGATTTTGTCGACACCCTGGAAACCGGCGCATACCACGATGCAGCCTTCCTCGAGAGCATTGATCACCAGCTTGGGATCAATGGATTCAATACGACCGCGGGTGTGGCTGCCGTAGGTGGTAATACCGGCCTGAGCACCGGTAAAGCTGCGGGCTTTGTAGCCCATGTCGGCGATTGCCATGCAGAGCAGAGCAATCGACTGCTGCTCGCCGGTGGCCAGCAGCATATCGAGCTCGCGCTCGGGCGGGGTATCCATCACCTGATGAGCCAGACCGATGAGTTTGTCCGTCACACCGCTCATGGCGGAGATAACGGCCACCACCTTATTGCCGGCCTGCTGGGTTTCAACCAATCTGCGAGCCACATTGCGAATGCGGTCAATCGTGCCCACGGAGGAGCCACCGTATTTCTGTACGATCAGTGCCATATAGTTTATTAATCGTTAAAGGTTTCTATGCGGAATACAACCGGCAGGCGGTCAATGATGTGGTTCTCGCGCAGCTCACGCAGCACGTACTTCAGGCGCACCCACTTGCATGCGTGCACCATGAAAATCAGGTGGTTATGCTGTACGCCGTCCTCATCGATATAGCCGAAATTGGAGCTCGTGGCAGATATGCTCACATCGTACTTGGCGAACATGGAGGCAATAGCGGCAATCATACCGGGGCGGTCATGAATCACAAAGCGCACGTAGTAAGGAGTTACCGTATCCTTCATCGGCAGTACGGTCAGCTCCTTGGTGTAGGGCTGGAACCCGGTGTGGTAGCCATTCAGGCGGCACTCACGCATGGCCAGCACGATGTCACCAATCACAGCACTGGAGGTGGGGTTCTTACCGGCGCCGCGTCCATAGAAAATCGTTTCGCCCACGATATCACCCTTCACCGCAATGGCGTTGAACACACCGTTCACACTGGCCAGCAGGTGATTCTGCGGCACAAAACTGGGTTGCACGCGAAGTTCAAGCGCATCGTCCTGTTCATGGTGCTTAATAACGACCAGTAACTTAATGCTGTAACCGAGCTTTTCAGCCATGGCGATATCCACGCTCTCGACCTTCTCAATGCCATGCACGTGAATCTTATCGGGAGACAGGGGAGTACCGTATGCCAGCATGGCCAGAATGAGCGCCTTGTGAGCGGCGTCCCAGCCATTGATATCGAAGGAGGGGTCAGCCTCTGCAAAGCCGAGCTTCTGGGCATTCGCCAGAGCATCTGCCAGCGAGAGCCCCTGCTCCTTCATGCTGGTAAGGATGTAATTGCTCGTGCCGTTAATGATACCGGCAATACTCTGCACCTTGTTACAGATGAGGGAGTTCTGAAGGCTTTGAATGATAGGTATACCCCCACCGCAGGAGGCCTCGAAATACAGTGGCACATTCATTTCGGCCGAGAGCTTAAAGAGCTCGCTGCCATAGACAGCCAGCACTGCCTTGTTGCCGGTCACCACGGGCTTGCCGGCCATCAGAGCGGCTTTCACCAGTCGGTACGCCTCATCCGTACCACCGATAAGCTCAATGATAATGTCAATCTCGGGGTCGTTCACCAGCTCATGCCAGTCGTCCGTGAGCAATGCGGGGGCAATCTCGATATCTCGCTTGCGGTTCAAATTCCCCACGGCCACCTTCTTAATGGCGTAGGAAATCTGAGCACGAGCCTCGAGCAACTCACGATTACGGCACAGAGTCTCATATACCCCTGAGCCCACAGTACCAAGGCCGGCCAGGCCTAACTGAAGCGTTTCTCCTATCATGCGCGCGCCGCATTATACAAAACTTTTCCCTACCACTCAAGCCTATATTGAGCCAGTGAAAGGAAAATTTTACAGGCGCGGGGGCTATCGACCATTCGGTCAAGTGAGTGCCCCTCCTATAGAAAGTTCATGACATGAGGTGGCAAATAACGTAATTTTTTGGAAAAACGGGTTGAATTAAGTCTTGAAAAAAATGGGGATATGGTGTATAAGGCGCGCATGTCAACGTCCATTCGCACACGTTTTGCCCCGTCGCCCACCGGCTATCTGCACATTGGTGGTGCGCGTACCGCTCTGTTCAATTATCTCTTTGCCCGCAAGATGGGGGGTACCTTCATTCTGCGCATTGAAGACACCGACCAGGAGCGCCACGTGGAAGACGCCATGAAGGCCATCTTCACCGGCATGAGCTGGCTCGGGCTGGATTGGGACGAAGGTGAAGGCAAGGGCGGCCCCTGCGAGCCGTACTTCCAGAGCCAGCGCAAGGACATCTATGACCGCTACTTCAACAAGTTGGTGGAGATGGGCCGTGTTTACGAGTGCCCTGCTCCCAACAAGCGCGATAAGAACGGCGATGAGATTCCCGGCACCAGCGAGGGTACGGTGTGGCGTTTCCGCTTCAAGCGCGATGGGGTAATGACCCTGCACGACTTGGTTTGCGGGGATATTTCCGTGGACTACACCAACGAAGAAAACACCCCCGACATGGTGGTCAAGCGTACCGATGGCTCCTATATCTTCCACCTTGTGAATGTGGTGGACGACATCGAGATGAAGATTTCGCACGTGATTCGCGGTGAGGACCACATCATGAATACCTTCAAGCACCTGCAGCTTTTCGACGCCTTTGGCGTGGAGCCGCCCGTGTACGCCCACATTCCCCTTATTCAAAACCCCGACGGCTCCAAGATGAGCAAGCGCGATGTGGGGGCTCAGCTCGGCAATTATCCCGAGGAGGGTTTCCTGCCCGATGCCGTTATCAACTTCATTGCCCTGCTGGGTTGGAGCAGCAAGAGCGACAACGAGATTTTCAGCAAGGAGGAACTCATCGACCTCTTCTCGCTCGAGAACGTGAACCGCGCTGCCGCCAAGTTCGACATCACCAAGTGCAAGTGGATGAACCAGCAGCACATCATGCGCCTGCCGGCAGAGAAGTTCACCGAACTGGCCATGCCCTTCTGCACCGCCGCCGGCTTGCAGGACAATGCTCAGCTGCGCGAGCTGCTGCCCGCCGTACAGACCAAGGTTCAGCTGCTCAGCGAAGTACCGGCTTGGGTGAAGTGGGTGCAGGTGCTGGAGTACGAGCAGGAGAACATGGCCAAGCTGCAGGAGAACGCCCGCGAAATGCTGGGCCACCTGGTGGAGGCCTTCAACGGCATCGAGAACTGGAGCGGCGAGGCTGCTTTCCAGGCCATCAAACCGCTGGCAAAGGCCAACGGCGTGAAGGTCGGCGCCATGATGTTCCCGCTGCGCATGGCTCTCACCGGTACGCACGCCGGTCCCGGTATTGATGTCATCATGCAGGTGCTCGGGCGCGATGAGGTACTGCGCCGTATTGCCATCTTCCCCTGCTGATAAAAGCTATACAACCGAGTCAGGGCGCGCCGGTCGCGCCCTGCTCTTTTTTTACAAGCCAGCCGAACTGATATGCGCACCGTTGATTTCGATTACGTCCTGCCCGAGGAACTGATAGCCGACCGCCCGCTGCCGGACCGCGACGCGAGCCGTATGCTCGTGGTACACCGCGATACCGGCCTGATTGAGCACCGCCACTTCAGCGACATTCTGGAGTACGTGCAGCCCGGCGACCACTTCGTGCTCAACAATACCAAGGTGGTGCCCGCACGCTATTTCAGCAATGACGGTTCCATTGAACTGGTGCGCGCCGGTCTGGCTCAGGAATTGGTGTGGAAATGCATGGTGCGCCCCGGCAAGAAGATGAAGGTCGGGCGTACCGTACAGGTGGGAGATGCCACCGGCGTGGTGGAAAGCATTGATGATGAGGGCTACCGCTACATTCGCTGGGACAAGTTCATTGACCCCGAAGTCTACGGGCGACTGGCGCTGCCCCACTACATGAACCGCGAAAGCGAACCCGCCGATAAAGAGCGCTACCAGACAGTGTATGCCGAGCACGAGGGTGCCATTGCCGCCCCCACTGCCGGCCTGCACTTCACCCCCGAAATTCTGGCACAGGTACCGCACGACTTTGTAACTCTGCACGTGGGCGTGGGCACATTCCGCCCCGTGAAGGCCGAGTTCATCGAGGATCACCACATGCACCGCGAGAGCTTCACCATGCCCGCCCAAACAGCCGAGGCAATCGAAAAAGCCCGCCGCGTGTTTGCCGTGGGCACTACCAGCGTGCGAGTGCTCGAAACCCTGGCCACCCGTCATGGTCGCCCCCTGCCCCCATGCAGCGGCGATACCGACATTTTCATATACCCCGGTTATGAGTTCAAGGTCGTGGGCGGCCTGCTCACCAATTTCCACCTGCCGCAGAGCACGCTCATCATGCTCGTGTGCGCCTTCGCCGGCAAGGAACTCATCATGGAGGCGTATCGCCAGGCCGTGGAGCAGCGCTACCGCTTCTTCTCCTACGGCGACTGCATGCTGATTCTCTGAGGACCCATTGCAAAAATTGTAAAGAATAGTTCCCCATTGCTACACTCGAACAAAGGGAACTAATCGATATCATGGCTCAGCAGCTCGCGAGTGAAGGAAGGAATGAATAATGACTTTAATTTTATCGAGACTACATAGCAGAAATTCCTTAACCTTATTGTCGCGAAAAAAAATTGACTTCCGGATACAATAATGGCATACTGTAAAGCAGGAGTAACGCGCACCTGATTGGCCATTCCGGTGACGCCGATTTAATCTCATGGTATTTATCATTAACAATATAAGGGTTGGCATCAACTTCTTTTCACAATAAATGATATATAGAAAGAGTAACACCTATCGTCCCAGCGCAGGAAATAAGGAAATGACAGGCGCTATTCCCCATCTGAACAAATCAGGAATCTGCTTTTCAACACATCTCAACAGGCTTCGATTTTAAGAGAAAAACTCCATGTCAAAAATAGTAGAAATTTCTGATAACGTAAAGCTTCGCCCCATACTGAATGTGGCGATAAGCGGGCATACACGTATACGGGAAAGATTATCAGCATTGCAGGACGAAACGGTTCTGAGAGCGGAGCTGATGAACATCTTTCAGGATTTCGGGGATATCTTGCGTGATCTGAAAGGAAACTTTGCTGACTTATACGACAACAAGAGACCGAAGTTGAGAGTGCTGTCCTGTCTGGCACAAGGCACAGACGAAATAGCCGCCGAGGAAGCGCTGAAATTACAGCAACAGTGGGGAGATATAGATGTGGACGTGCATGGCATCTGTCCGGGAGGTAATGGAACATGTACGGTCGATGTTGCCACCCACCTCCCCGATACCCATAAACTAACCTTAAATGCAGATATTAAAGACGAGGCCAACAGGGATTACTGCTATCGGGATGCCAACTATGTGATGTTGGAGCAGGCTGATTTTCTGATTGCCGTGTGGGATGGTAAGCAAGATAGCCACATTGGGGGCACCTTCTCGTTAATCCGTCGAGCCATTTCCGAAGGAGTACCGGTCATTCTACTGAAGGATACGGGTACCCTGCAGCGATACTATCTGAACTACAGCGACAAAACACCCTATGCTCCATCCCTGCTGAAAGCAACCGTTGAACAGATTCTGCTGGCAGATGAGCAAACCAAGGCATTCCAGCAACTGTACCGGCAGGATGTCAGGAAAGGGAGTTTCAAGCAACCTACACGAATTGTGGAAGATATTCTGATAAAGTACGCCAGAATTTTAATCGACGTCAGATGGATTAAAGGTCTTGTTTCGGTCTTGTGTAAACAGGGAAACAGAATCATTACATACGATATATGGGATGGGGAGAAAGGTGAAAATAGTCAGGAGAAAGAAACCGCAACTTCCCCGCTGGAAGAGACCTACCAACAGTTTGACAATCTCTCCGGCGTATTCGCGGCAAGGCACCGCAACAGCATGTTTGAGAGAGTCTTGCTCTCGTTCATTGCCGTTGCTTTTCTCGCGTTCGGACTCTCTCTGAAGTCATCCACCACCCCCACGATTGCGCAGAATTGCCAAACTTTCTGCGGAGGTGAGTTTTGCCTGTTAGTAACAGGGCTCGTCATCCTTCTGAGCTTCGGACTGTATGGACTAAAGAAATGCCTGTTCAGTTTCCAAGTACGAACAAGTATCGACCGATTCTGGTGGTGGTCGTGCCTGATGCTCATTGTATGTTCCGCCTTGTTTTGTATTTTCGATGGCAAATGCCCGGAAACCATAATGAGTTGGAAAGACATGTCAGAACATCTGCAAAATGCCGGTGGTGGTAAAATATACATGTGGTTGATTTTCCTTCAGAATATTTACCTGTTCGCAGTGGTATCCATCACCATCCGCAGCAGGGACGCCAATGAGCTGCTGCGGTTCTCGTACTACCGAATGGTGGCAGAAAGAGCACGCTTGGGCAAATACACATGGGGATTGGGAGCTTGCGGAGCACAATCCCGCGATCGGGCCTACCTGAAAAAGTCACACCTCTGGCCGGGTTGGCAATTTCGCAACGTTCTGCGAAATGTGGGACTCCCCAGTGGTAACCTAACTCAGGCTGAGCTCAATACGATACTGGAAAAAACAGAAAATCAACTTGCCGAAGAACAGAGAGATTACCATGCAAACATCCGCTATCGCAACTATACACGACTGGGTGCTATATTTTTTGCCCTGACCGTGGCGAGCTTCATCGGGTGGATGGTGGCTTCATATCTACGGTTGTTTTTCCCCAACACAGTCACTTTCTCCTTTCTGGCCATGCTGCTGCCCGGTATAGTCTCCCTGAGCGGAGCCATCATCAGTTCCATGGAGCTTTTCAACTTCGCCCACGTATCGCAGCAAATGTATGAAAAACTCACAGATATCAAGATGCGAGTGGAAGAATTGCGGAACGCGGACGCAAATTCGGATATAAATTCACTGCGTTTCATCAATTCTTTGAACTTCAGCAGTGCTTGGCGCATCTCACAAGATGTGAACTGCCTCTATACCGAGGAGTTAGCAGACTGGCATCGTACAATTGCCGCTAAAAACATCAAAGTCATCAATTAACTACACAAACATGAAAGAATACATTCCCGCCCCCATCGACACAACTGACATAGTCTTGCCGGATACCCTGCAGGAGCTGCAGGAACTTCTGGCTAAGAACGCTCATGAAGTATGGGCAAAACAGCGTATGAACGAAGGGTGGAGCTACGGTCCTACACGCAATGATGAACTGAAGCAAACCCCCAATATGGTTCCCTACGAAGCCCTGACTGAGCTTGAGAAAAATTACGATAGGAGCATGTCAGCCGAAACGCTTCGACTCATCATGAAGCTCGGATTCACGATAAGTAAATCTTAACCTTAACAACAAACGAAGAAACCGACCGCAACTTCCCGGTCGGTTTCTTTATAAAATTATGTAACAATTACTTCCTGCGGAAGCGGCTGCCGAAGCCACCGAAGCCGCCCATACTGCCCATGCCGGGCATCTTGGGCTTCTTGCCGCCACCACCTCCCATAAGGGCGGAGAGGTCGGGCATGCCGGCACCACCGGCTCCCCCCATGAGGGAGGAAAGGTCAGGCATGTCGCCGCCCTGGGGCATGGTCGGCATAGCGGGCATACCGCCACCGCCCATCTTGCCCATAGCCTTCATCAGGCCACCCATCTTGCCCTTGCCGCCCATCATTTCCTTCATCTGCTTGAAGTTCTTGATAAAGCGGTTCACCTCAATCTCGCTCACACCGGAGCCCTTGGCAATACGGCGACGGCGGGAGGGAATAAGCAACTTGTAATTAGCGCGCTCGGCCGGGGTCATGGAGAGCACAATAGCCTCCATACGCTTCATCTTCTTGGGATCGAGAGCGCCCTCGGGCAGCTGTTTCTTAATCTTGCTGAAACCGGGCAACAGACCGAGCAGTCCCTCCAACGGGCCGAGGCTCTGCATCATGCGCATCTGGGACAGAAAATCGTTGAAATTGAACTCCCCGCTCATCATGCGGCTCACGGAGTTCATGGCAGACTCCTGATCAATCTTCTCAGCAGCCTTCTCCACCAGACCTACAATATCGCCCATGCCGAGGATTCGGTCAGCCATACGCACGGGAACGAAGGGGCCGAACATGTCGAGCTTTTCGCCCTCACCCACAAACTTAATGGGCTTGCCGGTCACAGCGCGCATAGAAAGAGCGGCACCACCACGAGCGTCGCCATCGAGCTTGGTCAGAATGATACCCGTGAGACCCACAGCCTTGTCGAATGCCTGAGCCACGCGCACAGCCTGCTGACCGGTTGCGGCGTCTGCCACGAGCAGGGATTCCTGAGCCTCCAGGAACTTAGCCAGTCGGCGCAGTTCTTCCACCAGCTCCTCGTCCACCTCCTGACGGCCTGCGGTATCGAAAATAATGACATCGTGCTCCTGCTCCTTAGCCCACTTGAGGGCATCCTTGGCCACGCGAATGACATCCTTCTCGCTCGCGGAGGGGGTATACACCGGCACCTCAATCTGCTTGGCCAGAGTAGCCAATTGGTCAATAGCTGCGGGTCGGATAAGGTCACAGGCCACCAGCAGGGGCTTGTGGCCATCGGCCTTCAGACGGCGGGCAAGCTTGGCGCTTGTGGTAGTCTTACCGGCACCGTTCAAACCAACTACCAGGATACGCCCGGGAGGAGTCAGGTTCAGCTCAGCAGCCTCGCCACCCAGAAGTTCGGCCAGCTGGTCACGGAAAATCTTAACAATCTGCTCACCGGGTTTCACAGTCTTGAGCACCGCCTCGCCCATAGCCTGCTCTTTCACGTGGGCAATAAACTCACGAGCCACGCTGTACTCTACGTCGGCATCCAGCAACGCCATGCGGATTTCGCGCATGGCATCGGCGATATTCGACTCCGAAATCTTATTCAGACCGCGCAGTTTACGAAAGGTGTCATCAAGCTTGTCAGAAAGGAGCGAGAACATAGCGAAAAACTAGCACAAAACATGCTTTAAGTCAAGCAACCGACGCGACATCTGAATATCATACGCTGTTTTTTGATTTGAAACAACGTATGAAGATAAAAAAAGTGCACAGCAGGGAGCACTACCCTACTGTGCACGAATGGATGGAAAGGGAATTAACCAATCTGGGCACGGCCGGAAAGGCGAGCGCCCTCGACCATGGAAAGAACGGTGGTGGTGATGTCGCCATTCACCACAGCGCGCTCGTTAAGGTGGCAGCGGCCGCTGTTCACATTGCCGTCCACGTGGCCGTAGATGTGAACCTCACCGGCTTTAATGTCGCCCTTGATGTCAGCGAGCTCACCGATTGTTACCTTGCCGGACTCGGAGGTAATCTCACCGTCAATCTTGCCATCAATGTGCATATCATTGTGGAAAGTGATGGTGCCGATAATCTCGATACCCTGAGCCAGTACGTTTGTGGAATTGCTGCTCATGTCTTTATATAAGTGGTTAGGTGTGGGAATTAAACGGTCATGATTTCCTTCTCCTTGGCGGCCACAAGCTCGTCAACCTTCTTGACGTACTTGTCCGTCAGCTTCTGCACCTTGTCCTCAGCCAGGCGCACGCCGTCTTCCGTCAGGATATTGTCAGCCTTCAGCTTCTTCACGCCGTCCATACCGGTCTTGCGCACGCCACGAATGCGTACACGAGTCTCCTCGGACAGGGACTTCACGTGCTTGCAAAGCTCCTTACGACGCTCACCGGTCAGCTCGGGAATGGGCAGACGCACGGAGCGGGCATCGATGATGGGAGTGATGTTCAGGCTGCTCTCAGCGATAGACTTCTTGATGTCGTTGAGAGTGCTGGGGTCGAACGGCTGAATGAGGATGGAGCGGGCATCGGGCGTGGAAACCACGGCCAGGCTCTTCAGCTTCATGCTCGTGCCGTAAGAGGCCACGAAAATGTCCATATTATCCACCAGTGAGGGGGAGGCCTTACCGGTACGTACACCGGCGAACTTGGTCATCATGTTCTCGAGAGCTTCCTCCATAGAGGTCTCAGTCTCGAGCAAGAGTGTTTCTTCGTCCATGTTGATATATTGAGTATGAGTTAATAAAAATTATCCACCGATGATGGTACCGATTTGCTCACCGAGCAGAGCGCGGGTGATATTGCCGGGCTGGTGCATGTCGAACACCATAATGGGCTTGGCATTGTCCTTGCACAGGGTGAAAGCGGTCTGGTCCATGACCTTCAGCTCGCGGGAAATGCACTCCTCGTAAGAAATGGCATCGAAACGCGTGGCAGTGGGGTCAGTCTTGGGGTCAGCGGTGTACACACCGTCAACCGAGGTGGCCTTCATCACAACCTCAGCATTGATTTCGCAGGCACGCAGAGCAGCAGCGGTATCGGTGCTGAAGAAGGGGTTACCCGTACCGGCGGCGAACACAACCACCTGACCGTCACGCAGGAGCTCGCGAGCAGTATTGCGCACATAAGGCTCGGCCACATTCTTCATTTCGATGGCGCTCATCACGTGAGCCGGCACACCGGCCTCCTGCACTGCGGAGCAGATAGAGAGCGCATTCATCACCGTGGCAAGCATACCTACATAGTCTGCTGTGGGGCGATCCATGCCACGCACGCTGGCCTTGGCACCACGCCATATATTACCGCCGCCCACAACGATAGCAATCTGAAGACTGCCTTTCTTCTGAGCCTCAGCGATTTCGCGGGCAATGCGAGCCACGATTTCGGGGGAGATATTGTCCTTACTGCCCTGCGCACGCAGAGCCTCACCGCTCAGTTTGAGCAGTATTCGCTTGTATTTGGGAGAGGATGAATCACTCATGAGTGGAGAAAATACTTCGTCACGCTCTACTTTGCCACGTTCCAACACAAAAAGCGAGCCTAAAGTGTGCCAGTCTCACAAAAAGTAGCATTCTGTGAGCCCGTATACAATTTTTCACTGCCCCAAACATCGACAAACAGGGGTAGAAAATAAGCGCTCAGCCTCACGCATTTTTGTATCAAAATTTGTATCATCACAGCAATTATGCTTGCATTTCAGGGAGTAATGCTGTATAGTGGCGCGCGTCATGACTGAATTGCCTAAGGCTTACGAACCGACCGTTGTAGAAGAAAAATGGCAGACCCGCTGGATGTCAGAGGGTTGCTTTCACGCCGACCCCAAATCCGACAAACCTGCATACAGCATTGTCATTCCCCCGCCCAATGTGACAGGTGTGCTGCACATGGGTCACGTGCTTAACAACACAATTCAGGATATTCTGGCCCGTCGCGCCCGTCAGGAGGGCAAGGAAGTGCTCTGGCTGCCCGGTACCGACCACGCCGGCATTGCCACTCAGGCACGAGTGGAAAAAGAACTGGCCAAGGAAAACCCGCCCCGCACCCGCTACGATGTAGGTCGCACAGACTTCATGAAGATGGTCTGGGAGTGGAAGGACAAGCACGGTGGCATCATCATCAACCAGCTCAAGAAACTTGGTTGCTCCTGCGATTGGGAGCGCGAGCGCTTCACCATGGACGACGTGTATGCCCCCGAGGTGGCGCGCGTATTCACCGAGCTTTTCCATGAGGGGCTTATCTATCGCGGTCACCGCATGGTGAACTGGGATCCTGTGCTCCGCACAGCTCTTTCAGATGAGGAGGTAATCATGACGCCCTCCAAGAGCAAGCTTTACACCATCCGTTATAAACTGGCAGACGGCAGCGGGCAACTGCTCGTTTCGACCACACGTCCCGAGACCATCATGGCCGACGTTGCCGTGGCGGTCAATCCCAAGGATCCGCGTTTCGGCCACCTGGTGGGCAAGACTGTTATCCGCCCCCTTGTTGAGACGGAGATTCCCATCATTGCCGATGACCATGTGGAAATCGATTTCGGTACGGGTGCCCTTAAGATTACACCGGCACACGACCGCACCGACTTTGAGGTCGGCATGAAGAACAACCTCGAAATCATTGATATTCTGACAGCCGATGGTCACATCAACTGCCCTGCATGCCCCGAGTTGCACGGGCTCGACCGATTTGTTGCACGCGACAAGTCCATCGAACTGATCGAAGCCAAGGGCCTGCTGGAGAAGGTTGAGGATTACGAGAACAACGTGGGCATTTCCCAGCGTTCCGATGTACCCATCGAGCCCCGTCTGAGCATGCAGTGGTTCCTGAAATACCCCTGCGTGAAGGAGGCTGCCGAAGCTGTTGCCGGTGGCGACATCGTGTTCCGCCCTGCCCACTGGGCCAAGACCTATGCCCACTGGCTCGAGGGTATTCAGGACTGGTGCATTTCCCGCCAGCTGTGGTGGGGCCACCGCATTCCCGTATGGTACCGTAAGGACAAGGCAGCCGAACTTCAGGAAGCAGCCAAGCTCGATGCTGCAGACGCCGCAGCCGGCGACATCTACGTGGGCGTAGAGCCCCCGACTGACCCGGAAAACTGGGTACAGGACGAAGATGCCCTCGACACATGGTTCAGCAGCTGGCTGTGGCCCTTTGCCACCATGGACGACGAGTGCCGTGACAAGTTCTACCCGACCAGTGACCTCGTAACCGGTCCCGATATCATCTTCTTCTGGGTAGCACGCATGATTATGGCCGGCTATCGTTTTGCCGATGGCAAGCCCTTCAGCAACGTGTTCTTCACCTCCATCGTACGTGACCTGCAGGGACGTAAGATGAGCAAGAGCCTGGGCAACAGCCCCGACCCGCTCGACCTCATTGCTCACTACGGCGCAGACGGTCTGCGATTCGGTCTTATGCGCATAGCCCCCACCGGCACTGACGTGAAGTTCGATGAAAAGCAGATTGAGGAAGGTAAGAACTTTGCTAACAAACTGTACAATGCTGCCCGATTCCGCATGATGCAGGGTGAGGCCGACAACGTAGCCCCCGTATTTACCTCCGTTCATATCGACATCCTCTCCAAGCTCAAAGAGCTGCACGTCACCGTGGCAGACGCCCTGAGCAAGTATGAGTTCAACACCTACACCCAGGCTCTCTACAGCTTCTTCTGGAACGAATACTGCTCCCTGTTCCTGGAAGCCGTTAAGAATGACCTGCGTGAGGGTGATTCTGATGTAAAGAACGCTACTCTTTACACCATCGATACCGTGCTGCGCCACTATCTGGCTCTGCTCTCCCCCATCATGCCCCACATTGCTGAGGAGTTGTGGCAGAGTCTGGGCTTTGCAGCCCGCAACGATGGCAAGCCCCTCATGAGCACCCCGCTGCCCTCAGCTGACAGTCTGCTGGCCGGCCTGAGCGACACCCATATCTCTAAATCCCGCGCCCTGTCCACGGCTCTGTATGATACAGCTAACCGTGCCCGCAACCTCAAGGCTGAGTACAATCTGGCCACCAATAAGAAGGTACGCTTCGTTGTGAAGCCCTCCCTGCCGGTCGACGATGATATGATGTCCCGTCTGGCCCTGTTGGCAGGTGCTCAGAGCGCCACAGCTGAGCCGGATTACGAGGCTCCCAAGGGTACACCCACTGAACTCACCCCGTTCGGCGAGCTCTTCCTGCCGCTCGATGGTCTGGTTGACGTCGAGGCCGAGCGTAGCCGAATCAGCAAAGAGCTCGAGAAAATCACCAAGGAAATAGCCAAGAGCAGTGCCAAACTGAGCAATGCCTCCTTCGTAGACCGCGCCCCGGCAGCTGTGGTAGACCAAGAGAGAGCACGCCTTGAAGAATGGGAGGGCAAGAAGGCACAGTTGGAGTCCATGCTTGCAGCACTCAGCTAATCCCCCCCCTACGGGACCATGAGAGAAAATAATTATCTACAGCAAATCAGCGAGCTGGAGCGTAAGGCGTTAGCGATTTGTGGCATCACCAAGGCCAGCCAGTTAACCTCAGTCCGTCGCGACGCTCTGCTCGCAGATATTCAGAAAGCAACCGAGCATTTCCCTCAGGAAATGCAGGCACTTACTGAACAGCGCATAGATGAAATCATAGCCGAAAGTCAAAGAATAGAAAACGAGATACAAGACACAGCAGAGGTTGAGCCAACAGAGCCAAAGGCTGATTCCCCCTACAAACGCGCAGTTCCTCATCTCGTTGTAACTCATCGCAGAAGACATCGACAAGAGAAACTCAGAGAAGAGCAGAAAACCGGTTTCGACAAGGGGCACAGCATCCATAACAGCTGGCCTCTGCGAACTTACATATCGGCATTCTTTGCCATCCTTTTCTATGTGGATATACTAGCATGGCTTGTCGTTCCTACGCTCATATTCATGGGCCTGCTACCCGAGTTGAACGGCAAGCTGGTACTCGTATTGCTTGTTGCAGGAGGTCTGCCATACATTACCTATGCCCAGCACACCAAGTGCCCGGTTTGCAGTATGCCTATACTCAACAGGCGGCATTTCTCCCGCAACAAGTACGCGCATAAAATCCCCATTCTTGGTCACGTTTTCTGCACATCCCTGTATATTCTGTTTTGCTTCTGGTTCCGTTGCCCGGCTTGCGGTACACCTCAGCACCTCATTCGCCGGCATAAACACAACAGATAACACCGACCACCGATGAAGACATTACCGTATATCTGTGCTCTGATTATTCCCGCAGCAGCCTGCTACGCCAACACCGAACAGACAGATACACACCATACTCTTGCTCAGGAGATTATCAATTTACTAGCGGAAACTGAACTCGTACTCAGTACTTGTACAGATGAAGCCAGTGTACAAGTGGCACTGCCCAAACTCCAAGAACTGGCTCAGCAGGCTCAATCCATCCATTCCCGACAGCTCAAACTGCCTAATTCTACTCTACAGGAGGACATTTCCATCGCCACTCACGTACAGGAATTCCAGCTCATTTGGGGAGCCATTTGCGCCCACATAGAACGACTCGAAAAAGCCGGAATTCTCTCGAACGAATTACGAGATGTGCTGAGAGTAGCACCTACTACAAATTAAGACAAAATATTTTTTTTGCACCACCGAACACAAGATATTGTACCACTCACAAAAAAATCGTGCTACATTATCGGAGGCAGGGCAAAATCGACCACACAGGCGCGGATTCGTTGAAAATTTTGTGCTTGCAAAATGTCAGTAAAACCGTAATATTGAGGTTACCGAAACACCTAAGGGCATCACATGAAAACCTCTCTCTCCACCAATCGGAATAATCTGACAACCGATGAAGCTCAGCACCTTGCAGACTTTATCCTCTTTTCCCAGCGTAACTGCATACTCAAGCTCTCCCCTGAGCTGACGCAAGACAAGATTTCCTATCCGCAGTTCTTCCTTCTCACCTATCTGGCCGAAGAAGAAAGCCTTTCCATGAGTAACATTGCTCGCATGATGGGGCACTCCACGGCGGCAGCCACCGGCATGGTGGACAAACTTCAGGAACTTGGTCACCTGAAGCGCTACACCGCTGCAGCAGACCGCCGCAAAATCATGGTACGCATCACCGAACAAGGTCTGGATTTGGTCGAGCGCATGCGCGGTAACATTGCCCGAGACATTGCTGACATCATGGCAAGGGAGGACAACGCCAGCCGTACCGGTCAGGCTCGCACACTTATTTCGCGCAGAAAAAAGACTGCCAACTCTCACTGATTTAACCAGAAATTAGCACCAAAATCACCATGAGCACCTACGCCCCGGCATATCTTGACAGACTGAACGCTATTCCTGAAAACTTTGCTCGTTTTGTTACCCGAGTACCGGGTGTAGAAGTAACAACCGATCGCGAGGCTGTTATCTCCGCCCTCACGCCCACTCATGAGCAAGTGCTGCAGGACGGTGGCATCCCCCCCAAGATGCTGCGCAGAGCTCAACAGGTTCACGGTAATAAAGTAGCTCTTGTAGGTGATATCGGCTGTTCATTCCCTGTGGAGGGAGTAGATGCCCTGTTCTGCGGAGGCAAGGCCGACTGCTGTCTGGGCATCTATGTAGCAGATTGTGCTGCAGTATGGATTTATGATCAGGAGACCGGTAGCCGAGGTCTGGCTCACTCAGGCAAACTCGGCACCCAGCAGAATATAGTGGGTGCTATGTTGCGCTCCATGCGAAAAACTCTGGGCGTACAGCCGGCCAACTGCATAGCCGTTATTTCACCCTGCATTCGTCCGCCGCATTACGAAGTCGATATTCCCACGGCTATTCGCGAGCAACTCGAGCAAGCCGGACTGGAACCGGGCAACATCATTGACAGCGGACTTGATACCGCAGCCGACACCGAAACATTCTACTCCTATCGAGTGGAAAAGGGTAAGACCGGTCGCATGCTCGCACTCTTCGGCCGCAAACCGGAGTAAACATGAAGACAAAAGATAACAAACGCAGACTGCGGCGCGATATGCTGGCGCTACTGCGTTCCGTGCCGACTGAACTCAGAAATGAGCAGTCGGCGCAGTTATGTACAGCACTCGCCACCTTTCTGAATAAGAAGGACAGCAATCTCACCGTAGCGATATATGCCCCCATGGCGCACGAAGTGAATTTGTTGCCGCTGCTGCAAATGTACCCGCAACACCGCTTTGCCATCCCCCGTTGCCGAGCGGCTCGCCAAATGGACTTTTACCATATCACCGCTCCGGAAACACAGATTCAACCGGATTCCCGCAATATCCCTTCCCCGGTTGATGGGTTAACATATATCCCACCTCGTCAATTCGACCTCATTATTGTACCCGGCGTAGCCTTCACAGTACAAGGCGCCAGATTGGGTTACGGTGGAGGCTACTACGACACTTACCTGCCACAATGCCCGCAAGCCACTCTGGTAGCTGCGGCCTTCCCCTGCCAGATAGTGGAGAATATACCCACCGAGCTCCACGACCTAATCATACCTCACGTCATCACTCCTAATTGCGCTTAACAACCATGCACCGATTACTCCTGTTATTCTGCCTGCTTTTTCACCTGACATTGCACGCAGATGAAGAAAAGCGCCTGCTCATCATCGGCAACAGCTACACCTTCTGTAACGACTTGCCCGCACTGATTCAAGCCATGGCAGATGCCGACAGGGAAGCGATGCAGGTAGACTCATACACGGCAGGAGCCATGAGTCTGCACGGTTTTCTGAATAGCCCCCAGCACCGCAAAGGAATATCCATGCTGGAAAAGGGCAACTACGACTACGTACTGCTACAGGACCAGAGCCAGACCCCGGCTTATAAACCCGAGGAAACCCTTGACTCCGTACAGCAATGGAGCACACTGGCCCGCAAACACGGAACTAAGCCCGTTCTCTTCATGACCTGGGCCCACGCCGAACAGACGAACGGAAATAAAGTACGCCTGCAGACAGCCATGCATGAAGACACAGCCAAGACCTACTGCAAGGCTGCCATTAGCGCCAAAGCCAAGGTAGCGCCTGTTGGCGAGGCCTGGCGACGTTGGTATACCAAGCACCCAAATACCCCGCTGCACACCAAAGACCTGTCCCATCCTACCCCCGAGGGAACATACCTTGCAGCCTGCGTCATCTACAGCACCATTACCGGCAAGAGTGCCACTTCCATTCCGGTTCGCCTGAAAAACAGCCCCGTGCGTATACCGGCAACAAAAGCCAGAGAATTACAGAAAATAGCTGCTGCAACACTCAAAAACTTCACACCTGCCAAGTTTCTAAGCTCCATGGAGGAACGTGACAGTAAGCGCGCTACAGCCGAAGATGCCCGCAATCTCCTTACCCGCAACACCACCCTGACTCAACTGACAGAGCAGCTTGGCACCCCCTATATGAAACAAAAGAACGGCTCTCAGCTTACTTGCCAATTCCGCCTGCAGAATGGTGCCGAGCTTGCCGCCTACTGCACCCCAACCGGTAAAGTGCTCAGTGTTTCCATAACCTCCCCTAATACCGGCGTGGAAATCATAGACTTAAGCCAGCTGCCCCCCTCCGACAAGTCAAAAAATTAATATTTTTAAAAAAGTATGATTGACGCAGGGCTGAATATAGTGTAGAGTATACGACAGGTGCGGTACTCTCTCCGCGCCTCCGCGTCGCGTATTACTTTCACCTATATTCTCCATCCCGTGTACTCAAACGAAAATTATCTTCTGGATCTTCTGGTAGAGGCCGGAGCCATCGACTTCGGCACGCTCGATTCCGTGCGAGCCGAGCTCTCTCCGCTGGACAGCGTCATCGACCACCTCGTTAAGAACAATTTCCTGACGGCAGAATACATTGCTCAGGTGGCTGCCTACAACTCAGCCATGGAGTATGTGGATTTGAGCTCATTCGAGGTCGACCCGAACATCATCGCCAGCGTGAATGGCGAGCTGGCTCGCCGCGTAGGCTTCCTGCCCATTGGCGATGACGGTTACTCCCTGCAGGTGGCCATTGCCGATCCTTTCGCGATGGAGACCCTCGACAGCCTGCCCCAGTTCCTGGGTCGCGAAATTACTTTCTTTGTGGCCTCCGAGCCCGGTCTGCAGAAGGCCATTGCCAAGTATTACCCTGAAAAGAAGACCTACGCCAAGGGTGATACTGAGGCTCCTATTATTGAGCTTGTTGACAACATGTTCAACGAGGCTCATGAAATGCGCACGTCTGATATTCACATCGAGCCCATGGAGGACCGTGTGCGCATCCGCTTCCGCGTGGACGGTCGCTTGGTAGAAGTTGCCAGCCACCCCAAGAAACTGCTCGGACCGATTGTGGCACGTCTGAAGGTCATGAGTACAACCATGAGTATCGCAGAAAAGCGAGTACCTCAGGACGGTCGTATTGAGCTTGACCTGCGCGACGGCAACCACATTGACCTTCGTGTGAGCACCGTACCCACCAACCACGGCGAGTCGGTCGTTATGCGTATTCTCGACAAATCCGCTCTGGCTCTGGGTCTGCCGCAGCTGGGCTTCCTTTCTGACGACGAGGCCACCTTCGATCGCCTCGTCACCCTGCCCGACGGCGTGATTCTGGTAACAGGCCCCACCGGTTCCGGTAAGACCACCACACTTTACGCCTGCCTCAATCACCTCAACCGCCCCGACAAGAAGATTATCACCGCAGAAGACCCGGTGGAATACGAAATGGCCGGTATCAACCAGGTGATGATTCGCACCGAAATCGGCATGACCTTCGCAGCAGCTCTGCGAGCCATGCTCCGTCAGGCCCCCAACATCATCATGATTGGTGAAATTCGAGACGGGGAGACCGCCGGCATTGCCATTCAGGCAGCCATGACAGGTCACCTCGTCCTTTCGACCCTCCACACCAATGATGCCCCCTCCTCTGTCGCCCGTCTTTCCGATATGGGCGTGGATCGATTCCTCATTGCCTCCGCCGTACGTGCCGTTATGGCACAGCGTCTGTGCCGCAGCCTCTGCTCCGAGTGTAAGATGGATGGCCGCCTGACAGAGAAACAGGCCTCCACCCTCGGCATCGACATCACCCGCCCCGTCATGGTGGCCCGCCCCGGCGGCTGCCCCAAGTGTAAGGGCAAGGGCATGCGTGGCCGAATGGGTATTTTCGAAATCTTCCAGGTGACCGATGATGTGCGCGGTCTCATTAACTCCAACCTCACCTCTGCTCAGCTGCGCAAGCGCGCTCGTGAGCTGGGCATGCGCACCCTGCGCGAGGACGGCATCCGCAAAGTACTGGCCGGTCGCACCACGGCAGAAGAAGTCATCCGCGTAACCACCGGCGACGCCAGCTGATAAGACATCATCACATTCACCTTTAATTTTTCAGTTTTTGTATGGATACAAATGTTGCACTTGAGGTTTTCATCAACAACGGCATGATGGACAAGTCCCTGGCAAAGGATGTCAGGGAGGAAATGTCCAACAGCGGTAAGGAACTATGGGAAACCCTCATCGATTTCGGTGTTATCGGAGCCCCCGAGGATTTCTGGAGTGTTATTGCCACCGAGGTAGGCGCCCAGTTCATATCGCTGGAAGGCTTTGTGCCGTCAGACGAGCTGCTGGCCATGATTCCCGCCCCCCAGGCTCGCATACTGGGGGCTCTGCCCATTGAATACCGCGAGGGCGAAGGTCTGTACGTCTGTCTGGAAGACCCGCTCAACCCCCAGACGATTGACGATTTGCGCATTGCCACCAATCAGGACATCTACCTGTATGTAGCAGCAGACTACGAAGTGCGCGCCCGCGTGAGCGAGTGCTACGGCGGTGCCGACGCCGCCATGGGTGACCTGCTCGGCGAGCTCGATGGCATGAGCGTAGGTGGCGATGGCTCCGAGGAAGCTAACGCAGCCCCCATCATTAAGTTCGTAAACCTCGTGATTGAGCAGGCTGTTAAGGAGAAGGCCTCCGATATTCACCTTGAGCCTTTCGAGAAGGAGTTTAAGATTCGCTACCGAGTGGACGGTGCACTTTATGAAATGGCACCTCCTCCCGCCTATCTGGCTAACCCCATCATTTCCCGTGTAAAGGTTATGGCCGGTATGAACATTGCCGAGCGTCGCGTGCCCCAAGACGGTCGTATCGTGATGAAGACCGGCAAGGGTGGCGTGGATATGCGTGTTAACTCCCTGCCCACCCAGTACGGTGAGTCTGTGGTAATGCGTGTGCTCGACCGCAACAGCGTGAGCCTGAACCTCGACAACCTCAACCTCTCGCCCAAGCTGCACGAGTACATTATCGACACCGTTAATAAGCCCAACGGTATCTTCGTGGTAACAGGTCCCACCGGTTCCGGTAAGACTACCACTCTGTATGCAGCTCTTCGTGAAATCAATACCGAAGACACCAAGATTCTTACCGCTGAAGACCCGGTGGAATATGACATCGACGGCATTGTGCAGGTACCCATCAACGAGGCTATCGGCGTGACCTTCCCCCGAGTGCTCCGAGCCTTCCTGCGTCAGGACCCCGACCGCATTCTGGTGGGCGAAATTCGTGACCAGGACACTGCCCAGATTGCCATTCAGGCTGCTCTGACCGGTCACCTTGTGCTCTCCACCCTGCACACGAACGACGCCGCCGGTGCCGTGACCCGATTCATCGACATGGGTGTACAGCCGTTCCTGCTCTCCGCCACCATTCTGGGTGTACTGGCTCAGCGACTTGTGCGTACCATCTGCCCGTACTGCAAGACCCCGTACAAGCCCTCGAACTCCCTGCTCAACCAGCTCGGCATCAACCCCGCCCTGCTTGGCAACCAGCAGTTCTACACCGGTGCCCGCTGCGACAAGTGCGCCAACACCGGCTATAAGGGTCGTAAGGGTATCCACGAGTTGCTCAATGCCAGCGACCCCATTCGCGACCTCATCACCGAGAACGTACCTTCCATCGTCCTCAAGCAGAAGGCTATCGAGCTGGGCATGACCACCCTGCGTGATGACGGTATTCAGAACATCTTCGAAGGTAACACCACTATCGAAGAAGTGCTCAAATACACCTAATAAGCTTGACGCGAGAGAAAACATCTGCTATTTTTTAATCGTAATCAACATTTTCCGTAAACTTACACCACTATTATGCCTAATTTCAAATATACCGCACTGGATCAGAACGGCGTGGAGAAGACCGGCATCATTACGGCTGACAGCAAAATAGCTGCCGCCGAGATGATTCGTGCTCAGGGCCTGCTTCTGCGTGAATGCGAAGAAGCAGCCAAGGGCGCCAAACCCGGCCCCGCCAAAGAGCCTAAGAAAAAAGGAGCCAAAGGCAAAAAGAAGGAGGCCAAGGGCGGCAAGGCCGGCGGTGCCGTTAAGCAGAAGGAGCTCATGATTTTCACCCGTCAGCTCGCCACGCTGATTGATGCAGGTCTGCCCTTGCTGCAGAGCCTTAACGTGCTCAACAAGCAGGAACCCAACCCGAACCTCCGAGCCACCATCGGTGCTATCGGTGAGTCCGTACAGGGCGGTTCCACTTTCTCCGAGGCACTCTCCGCCTATCCCAAGATGTTCAACCGCCTGTTCGTCAACATGGTGAAGGCCGGTGAGATTGGTGGTGTGCTCGAAGTAGTACTTAACCGTCTGGCCGAATACCAGGAAAAGGCAAACAAGCTGCGTGGCAAGGTAACCTCTGCCATGGTTTACCCGCTCATCATCATGGTGATTGCCGTGGGTATTCTTATCTTCCTCATGCTGGTTATCGTGCCCAAGTTCAAGGAAATGTTCGAAGGTCAAAACATGGAGCTGCCTGCTATTTCCGAGTTCGTGTTCAGCTTCTCGGATAACTGCATGGCATGCAGCATTGTTCCCTTCATTCCCAATGCAGTCTTTGTACTTGCCTTGATTGCTGCAGCTATCGTAGGTCTTTCCTTCTGGAAGCGCACGCCCAAGGGTGCTCGTGCCATGGACAACTTCATGCTCAAGATTCCCAAGCTCGGTCATCTTACCCGCGTGAATGCCGTGGCTCGCTTCTCCCGTACCTTCGGTACCCTCGTTTCCTCCGGTGTGCCGATTTTGCAGGCTCTCATGATTACCCGCGATACTGCCGGTAACATCGTGGTGGCAGACGCCGTGAACAAGATTCACGACTCCGTGCGCGAAGGTGAATCCATCGTTACTCCCATGAGCTCCGCTTCCAACATCTTCCCCCCCATGATGATTTCCATGGTGGACGTGGGTGAAGAGACCGGTCAGCTGCCCGACATGCTCATGAAGGTGGCCGAGGTGTACGATGAAGAGGTGGACAACAGCGTAACCGCTCTTACCGCCATGCTGGAACCGCTCATGATTGTGTTCCTCGCTGTTGTGGTCGGTGGTATCGTGCTGGCTATGTTCATGCCGATGATGAAGATCATGGAAAGCGTATAAACGAAAACCATGAAGCTTAAGACTACCAAATCTGCCAAGGGTTTCACCCTTATTGAGATACTTGTTGCCATTGCCATCCTTGCCATGCTTGCTGCAGGCGGATGGCAGGCCAAGGCATGGCTGGATAACAAGCAGCTCGAAACAGTGGCAACGACTCAGGTCGGTCAGCTGGAGCTCGCCATGAATGCCTACCGCGCAGACAACGGTGACGTGCTCCCCCATGGCAAGGGCGATGCTGTGAGCGCAGCTGTTCTCTATTCTGCATTGTATTGCGATGAGGACAGCGACGGCGAGCCTGATAAGGACTCCACCGGCGTAACACGCATGCCCTACTGTGAGCAGCTCATCATCATTGACAACACCAAGTCCAAGGAGCGCGAAGAAGGTATTCCCTGCATTAAGGTTAAGATTTCCGGCAAGGCCGCCGGCGGCAAGCGACTGAAAGGCAAGCGTTACGCCATCATTGACCCGTGGAATCAGCCTTATCGCTATCGACTGGGTTGCGAAGCCCTCGATGAGAACAACAAGACCGGCATGGGCATTAACCCCGATTTCGACATCTTCTCGCTCGGCCCGGATGGCAAGGGCGATGGGCTGACCAAGGATGCGGAAAACGCCGACAACATTTCCAACATCAGAGCTTGGTAATCGCAAGCTTGCCATAGAAACTCAAACCTTCTGCGCGCCCGTATCCCCCAACCGAGGTACGGGCGCTCTTCATACACAAAAATCACATGAATTGCTTCCCCTATTCCCCTCTGGCTCTGGCATGCATACTCCCCATCGCAGCAGATATAGCACCTGCTGCGGAGGGTGATGTACTGTTTGCACAAGAACTTGTTGCACGAGAACTTGTTATTCGAGTCACACCTCAATATGCAGGTCGTATACGCTTCAATATAGTTCCGCAACTGCAATCAGCTCATATAGAGGGGAAAGGGAGATATGTATACATCAATGCGCCCGATGTGAGCGAGTGCATACGCGCCTATGGATATTACCTCCGGCACATTGCCGGGGTGCATTTCTCATGGAACGGGGATTGTACCGCCGGCTCATCATTCATCGTGCCTACACGCCGTATCACAGTTCCGGCAGCACTGCCGTTCAACTACGCGCTCAACTACTGCACCCTCAGTTACACCACCGTAACCTGGGACAAAAAGCGATGGGAACGCGAGCTGGATATAATGGCGCTTAACGGGGTTAAATATGTGCTGGTGACCTCCGGTCTGGAAAAAGTCTGGCAGAATTTCCTGACGGAACTGGAATATCCGCAGGATAAAATCGCAGCATTCATCCCCAATCCCTGCTATGCGGCCTGGTGGAACATGGGGAATCTGGAAGGAGAAGGTGGACCGCTCAGCCAAACGCTCATCGATAGCGAAGCGGAATTAGGGCGTTTTCTTGTAAAGCGGCTTAAATCACTTGGTATGGAACCGGTGCTGCAGGGCTATGTCGGTTTTCTGCCACATGACTTCCCAAAGGCCGGAATCAACGGCAAGCTACTGCCCCAGGGTAAGTGGTGCGGATACCACAGACCGGCCGTACTGCAACCCACCGCACCGGGCTTTGACAGCATAGCCGAACTGTGGTACAAGCACTTGCACGCGGTATACGGAACGACGGCAAAAGCCTATGGTGGCGACCTTTTCCACGAGGGCGGCAGAAAGGGAGATACCGATCTCGGGAGAGCGGCTCAGGCGGTTCAGCGAGCCATGCAAAAGGCCTCGCCCGGTTCAAACTGGCTGATTCAGGCCTGGGGGCATAACCCGGACAAAAGATTGCTGAACGGTACTGACCCGCAGCACACCGTCATTCTGGCACTGCAGAAAAACCTCAGCCCGAAGGCAGAAACCAATTTTGACTATGAAGGTCGCCCCTTTGTATGGTGTGAACTCTCCAATTTCGGCGGCAAACACGGCATGTTCGGTGGCATGGAATTGCTGGAGGGCCTCACACGCGACAAGAGCAAGGCCATAGGAATCGGCATGATATCCGAAGGACTGGAGACCAGCCCCTTTTTCTACGAGCTGCTCTGGACCCGTATGAACACAACCGGTCACATTGACCGCTCGAATTACATACAGCGCTATACTCAGAGCCGTTACGGTGTCAGTAATCAACAACTACACAAGGCGCTGCACCTGCTGGCAAACAGCATTTACAACACTGACAAGAAGCGTGAAGGCAGCCTTGAAAACATCATCTGTGCCCGCCCGGACTTAAAAGCGCGAAAGGCTACGACCTGGGCCGACCCCACCATGTATTATTCCCCCCTGTCAGTTCACACTGCGGCTGAACTGTACCTCGAAGCCGGCAAGCAACTGGGAGAACAGCTCACCTCGCAAATCACCTATCGCCACGACTTGGCAGACCTTTGCCGCCAGGTGCTTGCAGATAGAGCCCGTGCTACTCTGGCTCGGTGCAAAAATGCATTTGAACGAAAGGATGAAGCGGCATTCCGCAAGGAAAGTCAGTTGTTCCTTTCGCACATCAGAGATACCGCGGCCGTACTTGCCACTTCAGAGCATTTCCTGCTGGGGCGCTTTGTCGAAGGCGCTCGAAATCGCGGCACCACACCTCAGGATAAAAAAGCCATGGAACAGGCTCTGCTCCAACTCATCACCACCTGGCGCCCGGACATCAGTGTGCTTAACGATTACTCCCACCGGCAGTTCGCAGAAATGATGGAGCTCTACTACCTGCCCCGCTGGGAAATGTACTTCAAGGCCCGCCTCAATGAGCTGAAAACAGGCGTCTCGAAAGACACCGAAGCCAAGCGGGAAATCACTCATAACAACGGTGAAGCCGTCGAGCGAAAAATTGTCCGCAACCCGGAAATGGAAAAGTTTGAGCTGCAGTTCCGCAGTTCAAACATTCCCATGCTTACCGCACCGAAGGGCGATATCCTGACTCTGGCAGAAAAAATTCTGAAATAAAATCATCGGATTTGAGAGATTAAAGCAATTCCTCAAGTTCTGATGCTTTTCCGATAAAAAGAAAGCCTCCCACCAAACGCGGATGGGAGGCCTTCTTTTTATTAAAGTGCAACAATATATCAGTTATACAGAGCTGCGTATGCTGCTTGCTGCTCGCCGGGCTGAATGGTGGTATATGTGATACCGAACGCATCTCGGCAGGATTCAGCATCTGCATAAACACCTGCACCGGCAAAAGCATACATAGCTGCACCCAGCACCGTGCTCTCAGACACATTGGAAATGCGGATGGGCAGACCGAGGATATCAGCGCGCATCTGAGTCCATATCTTATTGCGAGCACCGCCACCTACAAGCAGCAGGTCCGTGGACTTAAAGCCACCTACCTTCTCCAGCTTCTCCAAGCGCTGCTTCAGGCGCAGGGTGAGAGCCTCCATCGCGGCGCGGTAAATGTGAGCACGCGTACGGCCCAGCACCAGCCCCTGAATGCTACCGGGCACAGCATCGCTGGGCAGGAAGTCGGGGATAAGCTTCACGCCATCACAGCCGGGGGCAATCTTCTCGGCCTCGGCATCCATGGTGTCGAAACTCTCGCCATTGTAGCAGGTAGCCTTCACCCACTCAATGATACCACTGGCAATCCACTGCAAGCCGGGGTTAAGCAGACCGGCCTTGCTGTCGAACTCCACCGTAGCACCGGCGGCGTAGTCCTCAGCCTCCAGACTGGCCTTGGCCGTGCGGAGCATCAGGATTTCCCATGTGCCGCTGGAAAGGAAAGGCTGGTTTTCCTGCACACCGCTGCCAAACAAGGCAAACTGAGTGTCGTGACCGGTGGAAACAACCGGCACAGCATTCGGCAGGCCCAGCAACTCGCATGCGGCGGGAGTCAGCGTGCCAATCACGTCGCCGGCATTCACCATGGGCGGGAACAGGCTCTTGCTGATACCCAAGGCACCCAGAATCTCCTCGCTCCAGTCACCGGTGTTCAAATCGGTCATCTGAGAGGTACCGGCCATGGTACGGTCGGTAGCCATCACACCGGTCAGACGGTGAGCCAGAATGTTGGAGATGAAGAGCCAGGCATGAGCACTCTCCAGCAGCTCGGGACGGTTTTCCTTCAGCCAAATAAGCTTGTAAATGGTATTGAAGGCAAACTCACCCACACCCGAAATCTCATTGAGCTTGCTCTGGGGCAGGTATTTGCCGATATTCTTCATCACCTCGGCAGTGCGCGGGCACTTCCAGGAAATCACCGGGTAAAGCAACTCACCGGCCTCATTCACCAGAGCGCCGTCCACACCGAAAGTGGTGATGGTCACGGCCTTTACCTCAGCGGCATCAATCTGCGGCAGGATGTCGCGGGCGCAAGTAGCCAGCTGGTTCAGAATACGGTCGGCATTCCAAACATGAAAATCCGGGTTCTCGGCCCCGGCATCGGTGGAATTGGGCTGGCTGGACTTAGCTACCAGCTGCCCCTTGTCATCAACGAGGATGGCGCGCACATTCGTAGCGCCGCAATCCAGACAAAGTACGTAAGACATGATATTCAATAAAAAAGCAAGCTGCCGGAATTTCTCCCGACAGCTTGCGTTAAATTCATCTTAGTACTTGCCGTAGATGGGGCCGAAGTTGGCGCAGGCGCGGAAGTCTGCACCCTCGGGGTCGGCTGTGCCGAACAGATCCCAGGCGGCGGGGCGATACACCTTGTCCTCGGGCACGTTGTGAGCGTATACGGGGATGCGGAGCATGGAGGCCAGAGTGATGATATCAGCACCGATGTGGCCGTAGGTCCAGGCACCGTGGTTGGCGCCCATGTTGGCCATTACAGTGTACACATCCTTGAAGCCACCCTTACCGGTCAGACGGGGAGCGAACCAAGTGGTCGGCCAACCCGGGTCAGTGCGCTGGTCGAGCTTGTCGTTCACGTCCTGAGGCAGGTCGCAGGTCCAACCTTCCACGATGGTGAGCACGGGACCCTGACCCTTCACAAGGTTCATGCGAATCATGGTCACAGGCACATTGCCCTTGGAAACGAAGTGGAGTGAGTAGCCGCCGCCGCGGAAGTACTCGCGGTTGGCAGGGCACCACTCGGAGGCACCCATCATAGCCTCGATGTCAGCCTGAGTAGTCTCGCCGGTCTTCTTCATGATGGGGGTACCATCCTCAGCAGTGGCGTGCATGTTGCCGTCCAGAGCGGTGGAACCGGAGTTGATGAGGTGCATGATACCGTCCTTGGCCAGACCCTCCATGGTGTAGCCGGTCACGCGCTTAACAGCAGCGGGGCTCCAGTAGGTACGGATATCGGAGAAGCAGGCGGCACGACCGGTCAGCTGGTGCAGCAGGAGCATGCACACGCCGTTCATGGCATCGTTCTCAGTGGCGAAGGGAATAGCCTCGCGGGGGCCGTTCCAGTCGAAGGTGCTGTTCAGCAGGGACTCGGCCATATCGCCGTTCGGATAGAAGTCGGTCCAGTGACGCTGACCCTGGAAACCACCGCAGATAGCATTGAAGCCCAGACCTTCCTCCTCACGATCGATGGTCTTGAGGTAGGGGTTGCCGTGCATCATGTCGCGGAAGATGATGGTCATCAGGATACTCTCACGCAGGGTGCGCTCCTTCTCCTCGGGGGAAAGCACCAGGTCGGGGCGGTTGCGATCCGGACCGATCTTCACGTACTTCTTGGCCCACTCCATAGCAAGGTCGAACTCAGCCTTGTCATAGATACCCAGCTCCATGCGGCGACGCACCTCGGTCATATCGACCGGCTGCACGCGCATGCCGAGGTAAGCCTCCCAGAAGGAGTGGTCGAGTATAGAACCGGCAATACCCATGGAGCAGCCACCAATGGAGAGGTAGCCCTTGCCACGCAGGGTAGCCACAGTCAGACCGGCACGGGCAAAGCGCAGAATCTTCTCAGCCACGTCCTCGGGAATGGAGGTATCGTCGGCATCCTGCACGTCGTGACCGTAGATGGAGAATGCAGGTACACCCTTCTGAGCATAACCGGCCAGAGCAGCGGCCAGGTACACAGCACCGGGGCGCTCGGTACCATTGAAGCCCCAGATAGCCTTGGGTGTGGTGGCATCGGTCTCGAAAGTCTCGGTGATATAGCACCAGCAGGGCGTCACAATGAGGGAGCAGCCCACGTTGTTCTCAGCGAACTTCTGGTTGCAGGCAGCAGCCTCTGCAGGGCCACCGATGGTGGTGTCGGCGATAATGCACTTCACGGGCTGGCCGTTAGCGTGGGTCACATTGGCCTCGATGAGGGCTGCTGCAGCCTTGGCCATGTTCATGGTCTGGTCCTCCAGGGACTCACGAACACCCAGACGGCGACCGTCAATCGTGGGGCGAATGCCGATGGTCGGTAATGTATCGTATTTCATATACGTTTGTATTTTGGGGTTAAATGTTTATTTGTCGGAAGAAGTGGTGGGCTTGCGGAAAATGAGGCTGTAGAGCAACACAACCGCAAAGCAGATGGCAGGAACAATGAACGAAGCACGCACAGCAGCAGAGCTGGTGCCGAGGTTCGAATCCCAGCTGTTGTCGAAGGCAGAAGTCAGGCAAAGCCAGAAACCCTCAGCATCGCCAATGATGCCGGCCATCCAGGGAGTGATAAGAGCACCTCCCAGAATAGCCATAATCAGACCGGCAGCACCCAGCTTAACATCGCGCTGGTTCAGGCCGCCCAGTGCAATACCGTAGATGGTCGGGAACATCAGGCTCATGCAGCCGGACATAGCAATCAGGCTCAGCACATTGGCAGAGAATCCAAGCTCACCGATGCTGAACAGAATGTCCGACGGCAGGTAAATCACACCGGCGCAGGCAGCGATAGCAGCCACGGCAAACAGGCTCATCATACCGGCGGGGTTGAACTTCTTCATGTAGTAAGTAGCCACCCAGCGGCAGGCAATGAAGAGCACGATGGAAATGAGGTAGTACGTAGCAGCCTTGGCGGGAGTGACCCCCAGCTCCTTGCAGCAATACACATTCAGGTAGGTCCAGGCGGCAATCTGCACACCTACGTAGAAGAACTGGGCAATCACACCACACCAGTAGCGGGGTTGGCTGAGCAGCGAGAACAGCATGGCGCGGTAATCTCCCACCAGGAACAGATAAACAATCGGTCCCAGCGTACCACAGAGCACCCACTGCACCTTGTCCATGTCGGGGAACAGGAAATAGAGCACCGTGAGGGGAAGCACGGCAAACAGCGCAGCAACCAGCACACGTATGCCGCTCTTGGCACCGTCTTTTTTCCCGACCTGTTCCTCAGCACTTTCCTCGCCCTGCTCATCCTTGGTACGCAGGAAGAACAGCCAGATTAAGAAAGCAATAGCACAAAGTCCCACATACGGAGCACATACCCAGAAGAGCTCGTTGTGCACAATCTCAGCCAACTGCTCGGCCGGCATGGCGGCACGCTCGTCGGCAGTAGCAGGATTGAGGTTACTGAGAATCAGCTGCTGTGCCAGCAGAATACCGCAGATGGAACCCACAGGGTTGAAAGCCTGAGCAAAGTTCAGTCGGCGGACAGCTGTTTTCTCGGGTCCCAGAGAAATGACGTAGGGGTTACACGTCGTTTCCAGTACGGAGCAACCGGCAGCGACCACAAAGATGGCTACGAAATAAATTTCAAAACTCTGGTGAATACATGCAGGTATATACGCCAACGCACCGGCGATATACACCCCCAGACCGATGAGCACGCCCTTCTTGTATGAGAACTCCTCAATCAGGATGGAGGCAAAGATAGCCAGCACAGCGTATGCCCCGTAGAAGGCAACCTGTACCAGAGCAGCCTGCTCCTGGGGAATCGTAAAGATATTCTTAAACGCCGGCACCAGGTTATCCGTCATATTGTTCAGCAGCCCCCAGAGCGCAAAGCAGCTCACGAGCATGAAGAACACAGGACGAAAACGGCGCGGCACAACAGGAGTCATGTCACCTTTTACGTACTTGCTCATAGCGCAAGTTTATCAGCTTGCTCACGCAAGTCAAGCTATAAATTAACAGCCACCCCCTGCAAAGTGGACATCAAGTCTGCAATAACACTGCTGATTTGCCCATTTTCGCAGCTTTCAAGCCCGTTCCGCCCCGTCTAACCAAAAAAAATGCTCAAAAAATGGGCTTTTACGGACCTCTATAGACTTTTTATCTTGAAATCAACACTCAGCATGCTATCATAAAGTCCTATGAACAAGACTCAACTTGTAGACTGCATTCAGGCTAAGCTTGGCGAGGGCGCTACCAAGAAGTGCGCCGATGCCGCTCTCTCCGCTGTTCTCGGCGCTATTTCCGATGCCGTCAAGGGTGGCGACAAGGTTCAGCTCATCGGTTTCGGTACCTTTGAGATGAAGACCCGCCCCGAGCGCACCGGCCGCAACCCGCAGACCGGTGCCGAGATGAAGATTCCGGCCTCTTCCACTCTTGCCTTTAAGCCGTCTTCCACCTTCAAGACCATCATTAAGCCCAAGAAGAAGGGCTGCGCCAAGAAGTCCTGCAAGAAGAAGTAAGCTCTTCTGACATCCCCTTCCCCAGCCGCTCGCTCCACAGCGAGCGGTTTTTTTGTGCCCTCACATAATGGTACGCGTTGAAATAATCAGGATAATGGCAATTTGTAGGGGTGTATAGCGAGCCGAAGGTGAGCGGAATTTAAAAGCCCGCACTTGTGCGGGCGACATATGGTAGCCGGGCGGCGTAAGCCCCCGGTCAGGAATGGAAAATATATTGGAACCCGCACAGGGTGCGGGTGGCATAAACGGTGGCTCTGATATAATGAGGTGAATACATAGCGATATTTTGTATCAACGGTTTATGCCACCCTCACAAGTGAGGGTTCTCATAATTTTTATCGGTTGAAAAGGGGCTTACGCCCCATGCTCTCATATGTCACCCGCGCAAGCGCGGGTTTAAAAGTATGGCTCGCCGTTGGCGAGCAAGGGATAAATGCTTTTTAACGGCCTACGGCCGGGTGAAAAGCGGGCTAAAGCCCGCGGTGAAGAACCGTGCTGCGCACGGTGGTGAAGACTGCGCTGCGCGCAGAGTGAAGACCAAGGCTGACGCCTTGGTGATAGGCGGACAAGCTCCAATTTATCCGTCAAAATAGGTCTAAACCTCTAATTGTTCCAACGCGTAAGAGTTCTCAAAACAGAGCTTCTCATTACCACCAAACCCGGCCTCCCCGGAACAAAAAGGGCACCGTTTATTCCTCGGCCGGCAGCAGCTGCACATCGTAGCCGAAAATCTCGGTAAAGAGGTCGGCTTTGCTGCGCAGGGCCAGGTTCTCGATAGTAAGGTCATGCACACCGTGCACCAGCAACTCTATCTTACGGGAAGAGTAGCGAACCGTGAACGAGCCGATGCGGTGGGTGTGGGCACGCTCCATGGCATCTGCCACACGCAGCAGGGCGGCAAGCTTCTGCACACGCAGGCGATTGGGCAGTTCCAAATCGGCATAGGTGAACTCATCCATCGTCGGGGCGCCATGGCGGTGATAGCGAGCCAGCAGACCCACTATTTCAATATCCTCACGCGAAAGCCCGAAGATATCGGAATTGAGGATAATATATTGCCCGTGCCTGTGGTGATTCTTGGGACTGATGAAGGTACCGATTTCGTGCAGAATGGAGGCCACTATCAGCAGCAGGCGGTCGTGGCGGGACAGACCGTGGAGCTCCTGCAACTGGTCAAAAAGCGATGTGCAAAGTTTACGCACCTGCTGGCTGTGCCCGCGGTCTACCTTGTAACGATTGGCCAGCAGCACGGCAAAGTGGGTTACCTCGTGCTCCATGGAGCGGTCATCCCCACGGGAGGGCAGCAGATGTCGCAGGAAGGCAAAGGCATACTCCTCCCTCGGCATGAGAATGCGCCCCGGTTCAAACTCACGCGCCAGGCTCAGGTAGGTTACAGCCGCCGGCAGCAGAGCGGTTACGGAGGCGTAGTCCTCCTGGAATTTCTCACAGCGCTGCTGCAGAGGAACAGCGGCAATGTCGTCCACCAACGTTGCCAGTTCGTCAAGGGTAAGGGAATCCCCCTCGGTCAGGGGTGAGGAAATGTGGTGAAAATCGGGGCCGAAAATCACGAAGGCATCGGGCTCCTCGGGCAGAGCACCCTCGGAGTCATGCTGAATCTGCTCAACCACGCCACGAATATGCTCGCGAATGAGTGAGCTCTCGATACCGGCGGAACCACTGAAATCGGTACCGCCGATAGCCATAGCCGTGCGGTGCGCACCCATGCGGTAACTGGCGTAGTAAGTGATACGCCCACGGTCAAACAGCAGCAGGCGCGTGTTGCCCGGCCCCACGTGCACTGCAAGCACGCGTTTTTTCTCAAGTTCGGCGTGACGGGTGAGCATATCCTGCATGCTGACATAGAGCAGGCGCGTCATTTCGCCGTCGTCCATCACCTCGAGCTGCAGTCCGCAGATGGTCAGCAAGCGGTTGGTGATGCTGTCCATATTGTGCACATTGAGCAGCACATTGGTAGCAAGCAATCGTACCTGCACTTCCCCACCGCTGCGATACTCGTCCAGCAGGTGATTGTAACCACGAATGATATGCACGCAGCGATCCATCGTTTCGCGCGATATATTGCCGAGGCGGAAAATATCCTCCGCCAGTGCCATGGGCTGCGTGAGGACATCAATCACCCTCAGCTCGGGGCCACCGGCCTCTGCCACCAGCATCGAGACCGAGCTGGCACCCAGAAATATCACAGCCTGCACAGTCGTGTTGGCAGTCGGCTCATCCTTCGGCTTTACTCTGCGTACATCCTTCATCCGTCCTGTATTCTAGCACGCAGAGCAGCGCATAGCAAGCCTATAGCGCGTTCAGAGGTATTTACGCTCACGGAAAAGGTGAGCTTTGAGCGGGTCGGCAGCGGCAAGGTGGGTAAAACCGATAGCGAGGGCATCTGCCGCGTCGGGTGCGGGGGTCTCGGTCAGGCGGAGCATGGCGCGCATCATGAAGGCGACCTGCTGTTTACCGGCGGCACCGCGACCCACGGTGGCAAGCTTAACGCAGGTGGGCGGGTACTCCATAATCGGCAGGTCATAGCGGGCAGCAGCCAGCACCGTAGCTGCACGGGCAGAGCCCATGGTGATAGCCGTGCGGTGCGACTGCACGTAAATAATAGCCTCAATCGCCAGTTCATCGGGCTGCCATTGCTCAATCAGGGAACACACTTTCTCGTGAATGGCCAGCAGGCAGCGGCTCTGCGGTAATTTCTGCGGCAGGGACAGCGTGCCGTACTCCAGCGCCACCGATTGGCGGTGGTCGCCGTCCAGCACAGCAAACCCGGTGTTGCGAATGGCAGGGTCTATGGATAGAACGCGCAAGGAATTGATGCGGTACGAGGGGCGAATCCTCAATCCTTCGGGTTCACGTAGCCGCAGTAGCTCCAGAGTGTGGGGTCGAGTTCGGCGCGGGCGGCCTCTGCCAGTTCGCGAGCCTGCTCGATTGTTTCGGTCAGGGCGAAGAGGGTCGAGCCACTGCCGCTCATGAGGGCTGCACGCACACCGGGGCGACCAAGCATCCACATCTTGGTAAAGCCCAGCACCGGGAACTTAGTGAAGACAGCACGCTCCAGTTCGTTGACCAGCTTTATACCGTCCACCACCTGAGCTCCGTAGTTCACGCCCTTAATGCGGTGGGCACCACGCAGCAGCTTGTAGGCGCTGGGGGTGGATACGCCGAACTGCGGTTTGAGCAGCACAATGGGACTGCTCCAGTCAGCAAACTCAGGCTCGGGGGTCACAATTTCACCGCGACCGGTGCAGCGGCTGATAACGGGATTAAGGAAGAACGGCACATCGCTGCCGAGAGCAGCAGCCATGGTGTGCAGCTCCTCGTCGGTGTAGTTGGTACCGATGATATCGTTGCAGGCCTTCAGCGTGATAGCGGCATCTGCCGAGCCACCGCCGAGCCCTGCCCCGTGCGGGATATTCTTGGTAAGGGTGATTTTCTGCTTCGCCTTGCGCCCGTAGGCCTTCTCGAACTCGCGCACGGCTTTCACAACCAGATTACTTTCATCCGTCGGCACACCGGGAGCATCGCACAGCAGAGTGGTGGTGCGGGAGTTGTAGAAGTCGAGCTTGTCGGCCAAATCGAGCTTTGCCATCAGAATGTCCACATCGTGGTAGCCATCCTCACGCTTGCCCAGAACCCGCAGTGACAGGTTAATTTTGGCCGGTGCCATGTATGTAGTGGTTGTGCCCTTACTCATGCGCCTAGTCTACACGAAATCAGGCGCCTCGTCAACCGTCTGTCGCCTGTACCGAGCCCAAAATGACGTACACACCCCCTCCAATCACACAAAAAATGCAAAAAAATGCACATTTTTGTCAGATTAGGCTTGCAAATACGTGCGTGGCGTTATATCCTCCGCTATGGCAGAAATTCAGCTTGGACTTACATTTGACGACGTGCTCCTGCTTCCTTGCCTGAGCACCATTCTTCCCGGCGAGGCCGACCCCTCTTCTCAACTTTGCGCGGGCTTCCCGCTTCGCCTGCCCA
>JAZSEM010000118.1:0-35816 GCA_045531695.1 Akkermansia sp. | reverse complement strand
GGTTGCTTTTTCTATAACCGGTCAAATCAACAAAATTTTAAAATTACAAAATTCATAGTTGACTATTGAGCTATCGCCCGCTGTCGCGGGCTCTGGTTTAGGCTCCCGTCTTCGGCTTCGCCTACGCCGAGGCAGGCGCCTGTGGCTCGCTTTGGAATAAAAGCTTTTTAACGGCCTGCGGCCGAGTGAAAAGCGGGCTGAAGCCCGCGGTGAAGAACCGGCTGTGCACGGTGGTGAAGAATGCGCTGCGCGCATAGTGAAGACCAAGGCTGACGCCTTGGGGATAGGGGGACAAACTCCAATTTTGCTGTCTAAACCTCTAATTGTTCCAACGCGTAAAAAGAGTCACATCTGCAACCGAAATTCTTATACAAAAGGGACATAAAATCTCCTATAAACGATATTATACTTGACCAACCCTACTGCGTATGATAGACTCACCCCGATTCATTCACCCATTAACTCGGAAATTTCACTCACAAAAATGAAAAAAACACTTACTATATTCCTCTCTCTGGTGGGTATCACCATGGCTGAGGCTGGTATTGTTCAAGAGCTGTTCACACTCACAGAAGCCTCCGAAACAAAGGCCCTGTACATCCCCGGCGAAGATTCCGATGTCGTTGACAACAGCTGGACTATCGTTCTCTCGCTCAACCCGACGGAACTTGCACAAATCCCCGGCCCCAACCACTGTGAAATCTTTGACCTGAGTTTCGAAGATGGCAAGTCAACCGGCGTTGGATACTTCCCGGCGGATGGTAACTACCCTGCTCAATTTGTTGCGACATTGGGTTCGGGTTACGTTAATTATCTCACGAAAGGTCTGCCCGATGATTTCAGTTGGGATAACGTGTCGGGAGCCGGTCTTACATTTGTAACCAGCCCGGGTGGCAAAAATGTTGCAGTTTCCATCTATCAATACATTTCCCTGAAAGATGGGAGTGTTATTGAGAATTGGTACACCGGCAAAGATCTCGGCACCACCTATCCGGCGACCTTGGGTTCTGTCACCATCACGAGCGAAGCAGTTCAGTCAGCCACCTGCTACTACGGTTCCGCGACCGAAGCAGAAGCCGGCGATTTGGCCAAGAAGGCAGCTACAGATGCTGTACCTGAGCCGACAACCGCCACGCTTTCCCTACTGGCACTGGCCGGCCTCGCCGCACGTCGCCGTCGCAAGTAATTTCCGAGGAAACAATTCCTGAAAAAACGCAGAGGCTTGTCGCCCCTGCGTTTTTTTATCTCCTCAAAATCCTTTTTTTATTGACGGAATTATAATAAAAGTGTAGTCTGACAGCAGAAGATATGAAATACTCTCGCATGATAGCAAAATCTGCCCTGATTGCAACATTTGCAACTGCTATGGCACAGGCTGATACTCAAACATTCTGGGTAAGTGGTGTGAATCAGGAAAGCGGCTGGGTGGATGTAAACAAAAACGACATCGAAGAAGATGAAGACGACAATCTGTGCTTCATGGCCGTAGCCTCCAACCTTATTACTTGGTGGCAGAGTAAATATACCACCTATCCCGGCACCCCCAATGGCGCGGAGTCGGTCTGGGAGACCTACAAGGCAGCCACCACAACCAGCTCCGGTGGCAGCGTAGGCAACGCTATTCAGTGGTGGATTTCCGGCGTATATTCTGCTCATACAGAGGAAGAAAAACAACGTTCCGTCTTCGAATATGGAGAGCAGATACTGACGACCTTCGAGGGGTTCTACTACGAAGATTACCTGAGCACCAAGGTATTTGATGAAGAGTTCAACAGCTTTTATAACAGAAAAACTCTTAACGATGGATTCACCGCGGGTGATATCATTTCAGCTGTTCAGAATGGCTGTGGTATTGCTCTGAACCTGAATATCGGGCACATCGTTACACTTTGGGGTGTAAACTGCGATGCAGACGGCAATCTCACCGGACTCTGGCTGACGGATTCCGACCCCGCCTACCACAACCCGGATGCCCCGGAAGGAATCTTTGAAGAGAAAGTTGTTGTGAAGGATGGTAAGATTTTTCTGGCCGGAGATGAGCATGGCTACTATAAAGAAAGCGAGAGAGCCTATGTTACCGGCGTCTTCACTATCGATCCCAAAGTCAGCGATTCCTGGGGGATTCCCGCAGTACCTGAGCCGACGAGCGCTACACTCTCCCTACTGGCACTGGCCGGTCTCGCAGCACGCCGTCGCCGCACTCGCTGAGTAAATTCATCAATACATACTTCAGCAAGAAGCCCCGCGCACTCTGCAGCGGGGCTTTTTGCCGGAAAAAGCCTTGCCTGAACAGCCCATATATGGTATGATGAGCTCACAAAGCTAATCACTCACGCTTATGGCAACACAACTTGAGCAACTGAAGCAATACACCACCGTGGTGGCCGATACAGGTGACTTCCGCCAGATGGAGGAATTCGCCCCGCAGGATGCCACCACCAATCCCTCCCTCATTCTCGCAGCAGCCGGCAAGCCCGAGTACCGCAGCATTGTGGAGGAAGCCGTGGCCCCCTACAAGGGCCGTGAAGTCACCCCCGCACTGATGGATGAGATTGTGGACAAGGTTGTCGTGGCCTTCGGTCTGGAGATTCTCAAGCGCGTGCCGGGTCGTGTATCGAGCGAGGTGGACGCCCGCCTTTCCTTCGACACCGAGGCTACGGTAGCCCGTGCCCGCAGCATCATGGGCATGTACGAGGCCGCCGGTATTCCCCGTGAGCGCGTGCTCATTAAGATTGCCTCCACCTGGGAGGGTATTCAGGCAGCCCGCGTGCTGGAGCAGGAGGGCATTCACACCAACCTGACCCTGCTCTTCAGTCTGGTACAGGCCGTAGCTTGCGCCGAGGCCGGTGTGCGCCTCATTTCCCCCTTCGTGGGCCGCATCCTCGACTGGTTCAAGGCCAACACCAAGGAGGAATACACCGCCGAGACCGACCCCGGCGTGGTTTCCGTACGCACCATCTATAACTACTACAAGAAGTTCGGTTACCCGGTACAGATTATGGGTGCCTCCTTCCGCAACAAGGGCGAGGTACTGGCACTGGCCGGCTGCGACCTGCTGACCATCTCCCCCGGCCTGTTGGCTGAGCTTGCCGCCAGCGAGGAGCCCGTGGCTCCCTGCCTGAATGTAGAGGCCGCTCAGGCCAGCGACATCGAGCGCATTCCCGCCGACGAGAAGAGCTTCCGCTTCCTCTTCAACGAGGACGCCATGGCTACCGAGAAGACCGCCGACGGCATCCGTCGCTTTGCTGCCGACATCCGCAAGCTGGAGGCTATGCTGGCCGCCATGCTGTAAAGATTTTAACCAACACACATACACCAAAAAAATCATGAAAGTACTCGTTACCGGCGGTTGCGGCTACATCGGCTCGCACACCGTACGTCAGCTGGTGAAGGCCGGTGCCGACGTGACCGTGCTCGACAGCATGGTATACGGCCACCCCGGCGCTATTGTTGACAAAGAAGTTAAGCTCGTGAAGGGCGACCTGGGTGACCCCGCCATTGTGTACCCCCTGCTGGTGAACGGCAAGTTCGATGCCGTGGTGCACTTCGCCGCCTTCATTCAGGTGGGTGAGTCTGTCACCGACCCGCTCAAGTACTATGAGAACAACATTGCCAAGCCCCTGGTGCTGCTGCGTGCTATGATGCTGGGCGGCTGCAAGCGCTTCGTGTTCTCCTCCACCTGCGCTACCTACGGTGAGCCCACTCAGATTCCGATTCCCGAGACCGAGAAACAGGACCCCATCAACCCCTACGGCGGTTCCAAGTTCATGCTCGAGAAGGTCTGCAAGGACTGCGAGAGAGCCTACGGCCTGAAGAGCGTATTCCTGCGCTACTTCAACGCCTCCGGTGCTTCTGTGGACGGCCTTATCGGCGAGGACCACGAGCCCGAGTCTCACCTTATCCCGGTGATTCTGCAGGCCATCAAGGGCGAGCGCCCCGGCATCACCGTATTCGGCACCGACTACGACACCCCGGACGGCACCTGCATTCGTGACTACATCCATGTGGATGACCTGGCCGACGCTCACCTGCGCGCGCTGGATTACCTGATGAAGGGTGGCGACACCAACTGGTTCAACCTCGGCACCGGCAACGGTTTCTCGGTCAAGCAGATTATCGACGCCGCCGAAAAGGTAACCGGTATGAAGGCTCCCGTGGAGTACGGTCCGCGCCGTGAGGGCGACCCGCCCCGCCTGATTGCCGACTCCCGCAAGGCTGCTGAGATTCTGGGCTGGATTCCCAAGTATCAGGATGTCACCCAGATTGTGGAGACTGCCTGGAAGTGGCACAACGGCCCCAACGGCGGTCACTATTAATCCGTAAAAAGCATTTTGAAAAAGCACGGCGGGCTTCGGTCCGCCTGCTTTTTCTGTAATCACATGCTCGAAATCATCATCATAGCCCTGGCACTGGCAGTGGATGCCACCGTGTACTCCTTTTCCTACGGTTTGGTACTGCGCTGCTGCCGGTTAAGGAACTCCCTGTGGTTGGCGCTGACGGTAGGCGCATTTCAGGCCGGCATGCCGCTGCTGGGTTACCTGGGTGGCGAAGAAGTGCGCGATTATGTGGCACAATGGCAGAGTGGCATTGTGGCCGCCGTATTCTGCGGGCTGGGTGCTTACGTCATCTATGCTGCATGGAAAGGTGATGAGGATGAGTGCGATTGTTGCAGCAAAGACTGCAATCCGCTGGGGCTTATTGCCCTGCTCATGGTAGGTGTAGCCACTGCGATTGATGCTCTGGCTGTGGGTGTGGCCATGGCCTTGGGTGACATCGGTGGCGCCGATCACAGCATACTCCGGCTTTTTACCCATGTGAGCATTATCGGCGCCGTGACCTTCGTCTGCTCGCTGGCAGCATTCCACAGTGCCCGGCTGTTGCACCACCTGCCCACTCGTTGGCTGGAATCAATCGCCGGACTTCTGCTCATTGCTCTGGGGCTTAAGAGCCTGCTCTGAGCGTGGCTCATGCACCGCGGCAAGCGCCATGAGCAGCGCCTCCACCTGTCTGAACTCGTCGCGTATGTGAAGGGCAGGCAAATGAGTTATATCTTTCCCCGGCAGAAAAAACAGCAGAAGACTACCGTCTGCAAGTATATCCTTGGAAAAGGGGTAACAATCAGCGGCCGGACATGGCTCCCACCCTGCCATATATACCCCACTGCTGCCAATAGCAAAGGAATCAGGAGCACGGCGCTGCCTACGCACAGTGGCACGCAACATCAGCACCGTCAGGACCGACATCAACACAAACACCACCCAGCCAAAGCCGACATACGAGCCGTCCTGAGGTTCAACCAGAGCACTCACCGCGACAGAGGTGCAGAAGATGAACAGCACCGCAAGAATGCACCATTCTCTCCGCGAGGGGTGTTCAGCAACCTCCACTCCTGCCCCGTACAACAGCTCTCCGGCAGGTAACAAGGGGTGAGTTCCGGCTTGCGGCACCGGCCGGGGAAAAGGGATATAGGCAGTCTGAGCCTGCTCGATGAGGGCCACGAGCTGTGCCGGAGCCGCCACGCCCCGGAACCTCACATCAGCCCCGAACCAACAGTCCTCCAACCTGATATCTCGCCCGTCAGCTACGGCAGTCAGCATTGGCAGCGGGTAACTCGTCAGGCTGATTCGCCCATCTGCACGCTGCATGCAGATAACGCGATGCGACGTAACTGCCAGGCAGGTCCATTCCCTCATGCGAGCGCCTATATAGCCGAGCAGTCGGCAGACCAATACCACCAACACAACAGTGAACCAGAACAGCAGCAAATCCGGAGCAAGGGGCAAACAGCACCACCCCAGCGGAAGCAACAACAAGAAAAATATCGGTGTCGCACGCTCAAACACATCGGTCACCCAGCGCCGCCACCATTTCCACCCCCTTTTCTGCCGATGCAGGTAGAGCATCCGCTCTCCGGGCAAAATTTCATGTTCAATCCACTTATTCGCGCTCATGAGATGAAGTGTTCACCCTCTGGGGGCAGGTGCAATGTCCAGGAGCAACTGCTCCACACGGCGCAGCTCAGGCAGATTGAAAAATCCCTGCGGAACGGTGGTGCTATCCCCCTCGGCGTCACGCGATGTTTCGTAACCCAGTATCAAATCGCCGCTGCCGTCCGCCCGCAGCACACGCTCCTTCACCAGCCCGGGGGTGAGAGGCCAGGAGAGTGTCTGCCAGCCTTTTCTGCCGGTAGCACGCACCACAAGCGCCCGCCGCTCGGTGATGATGTAAACCGTGCGCTGCATCTGCCAATAGGTATACCATACGCCCCCTGCAGGCAAAGCAATAAACAGCGCCAGAAAAGGAAGCGCTGCAAAACCGCTGCAAAAAACCCACAGAGAGACAAAGAAAATCGCAAATACAAGAAAGAAGATGTAGGGCAGTGACACGCGGTTCACCACAGTAAGTTTGGGGCGCGCAACCAGCACCGGCTCCTCCCCGGGCTGCATGGCACGCAGCACTTGCTCATACAGTTTTTCGGGCAATGAGGACAGGGATATCATAGAAGTTTATGGCAAAAAAGCCCGCAGGCGCTCAGGGCACCTGCGGGCTGTAAAGGGGTTATCAGTGAATCTTCTTCAGCAGCCAGGGCAGCAGGTCCTTAATGGCCACACGCTCCTGCTCCATGGAGTCACGGTGACGGATGGTCACGGTGTCCTTCAGTGCGGGATCGCCCTCCTCGCCCAAGGTCTCGAAGTCAACCGTGATGCAGAAGGGAGTACCCACTTCGTCCTGACGGCGGTAGCGGCGACCAACAGCGCCGGTCTCGTCGTAGAAGACGTTCATGAACGGGCGCAGCTCGGCCTCGATTTCGCGGGCGATGCGCACCTGCTCGGCGTTCTTCTTGAGCAGCGGGAAGATAGCAGCCTTGATGGGAGCCATGCGGGGATGGAAGCGCATGACGGTGCGGATGTCGCTCTTGCCGTCCTTGCCCAGCTCTTCCTCGTCAAAGGCCTCGCAGATAACGGCCAGCACGGAGCGGTCGCAACCGGCAGAGGGCTCCACCACGTGGGGGATAAACTTCTCGCGGGTCACCTCGTCGAAGTACTCCATCGGCTTGCCGGAGCCCTCCTGGTGGCGGCCCAGGTCGTAGTCGGTACGATAGGCAATGCCCATAAGCTCCTGAATACCGAAGGGGAACTCGTACTCGAGGTCGTAGGTCTTCTTGGAGTAGAAGGCGCGCTCGTCCTCCGGCACGTCGAGGATGTGAATCTTATCGCGGGAGATACCGATGTTCTCGTAGAACTGCAGGCTCTTCTCGAGCCACTCGTCGGTCAGGCGGAAGCCGTCCTCAGCGCGGCAGAAGTACTCCACCTCCATCTGCTCGAACTCACGGGAGCGGAAGGTGAAGTTGCGGGGGTTAATCTCATTGCGGAAGGACTTACCGATCTGAGCGATACCGAAAGGAATCTTGGTACGGGAGGAGTCGAGAATGTTCTTGTACTGACAGAAGATGCTCTGAGCGGTCTCGGGGCGCAGCCAACCGGTGCTGGCGGGGTCGTTTTCATCGGACGTAGCACCGATGGTAGTCTTGAACATCAGGTTGAAGGAGCGAGCCTCGGTCACCAGAGAACCGTTGGCGGGGTTATAGCGCACGCTGTCAGTCACGGTCTCGGTGCTCTCGTCGAGAAGCTCGAGCTCAGCCACGGGAAGGTTCTTGCCGGAAATCTGGCTGTAGTATTGCAGGGCGCTGCGGCGGGCGTTCTTCACCTCCTTTTCACTGCCCTCAGGGGTGAGCATGGAGAACTCCTTCTTGGTGCTCCAGGAGCCATCCTTCATGGTGGCACCCTTCCACCAGAGAGCCACACCGCTCTGAGCGGGAATCTGGTCGGCACGCAGGCGCTCCTTGCTCAGCAAGCAGTCGCAGAGCGGGTCAGAGAAACCACCCACGTGACCGGAAGCCACCAGCACGGAGTTGTGGGTGAGGATGGAGCCATCCATACCCAGAATGTCGGGGCGCTCCTGCACATGCACACGCCACCAGTAATCCTTCAGGTTACGCTTCAGCTCAACGCCCAGGGGACCGTAGTCCCAGCAACCGTTGAGGCCGCCATAAATCTCAGCTGCCTGGAAGATGAAACCCTTGCGCTTGCAAAGGCTGACGATTTTTTCCATTCGAACGGGATCTGTATAGGTACGGTCTGCCATAACGCGGGTTATTGTACAGCATTTTATATCTATTGCAAGCCAAAATGGAAGCAGCAAACCAAAATTCACTTGCCAAATGAAGTGCTTGCAGGTATGCTAGTGGCAACAGAAGATAACCAATTAAACTGATTATGCTTATCGCCCCTTCCATGCTTGCCTGTGATTTCCGCCGCATTGGTGAAGAAGCCGCCCGCGCCCTCGCTGCCGGTGCCGACTGGCTCCACCTCGATGTGATGGACGGTTCTTTTGTGGACAACATTTCCTTCGGCCCCGATATCTGCGCCGCTATCCGCAACAGCGTGCCGGCAGATGCCTATCTGGACGCCCACCTCATGATTGATGCTCCCGACCACTACCTGCCCCGATTCCTGAAAGCCGGCATGAACATGATTACCATTCATGTGGAGCGCGAGGGGCACGTGGACCTGCACGCCACGCTGGCAGCCATCCGCGAGGGTGGTGCTCACGCCGGTCTGGCTGTGAACCCGGCCACTCCGGTGGATAAAGTTCTGCCCTACCTTGCTGAGCTCGACATGGTACTGGTCATGAGTGTGGTACCGGGCTTCGGCGGTCAGAGTTTCATGGGCGAAGTGCTCGACAAGGTACGCGTGCTGGATGCCGCCCGCAAGGAGCAAGGTCTGAACTTCATCATTCAGATGGACGGCGGTATCGGTGCTGCGCAGGCCCCCCTGTGCGCCGAAGCCGGTGCCGACTGCCTGGTTGCAGGCAGCAGCACCTTCCGTGCTCCCGACATGGCAGCAGCCGTAGCAAGCATGAAATAAATCCGGCCATGGACAAAGCGACAAAGAGCCTGCTCAATGTTCTGCTGAGCGTACTGGCACCCGTTCTCATTCTCGACAACTGTTCCGCCACAGGCGATAAGCTGTGGCACTTGGGCACCACCTGGGCCATGGTAGTGGCACTTGCCCTGCCTATCGGCTGTGGTGTGTACAGCTTGGTCACCGAGCGCAAGGTGGAGGCCATGACCGCCTTCGGCCTGCTGGGAACCATTCTGACCGGCGTGGTCACCATCTATGCCAATACCGGGGATGCCCTCGCCATTCGCCCGGACACCCCGTGGTGGTACGCCGCCAAAGAGGCCATCATTGCCCTGCTTCTGGCCGGTGCTATGCTGGTAGGCGGTGGCAAGGAAGGCTCGCTGCTGCGCGCCTGCGTGTATTCGGATGCCGTTTTCGACATTCGCCGCATTGAGGGTACTGTGCGCGAGAAAGGACTGCAAGCAGGCTACAACTGCGTGCTGAACCGTGCGGCACTTATGACGGCCGGCTCCCTGCTCTTCTCGGCCGCCATGAACTTCGGGCTTGCCCTTTACTTCCTGCTGCCCGTGCCCGACATGCCCGCCGCCGAGCAGGCTGTGGAGTACAACTACGCTGTCAGCAAAATGACCTGGATGGGCTACATCATCATTGGCGTGCCCCTACTCGCCACGCTTTTCCTCGTTATTCGCTACCTCGGCCGTGCGCTGCAAACGCTTACTTCGTTGCCGGAAAATCAGCTCTATATGAGATAGAAGCTGTATGGCTTAAAAAATACTGTACAAATGCCCAAGAATTGTTTATACTTGGGACAAGAGAAAGCCCCATTAGTCACTATATCACGGTGACTAATGGGATTTCGATATGAGTTTTTCATTCCTCCGCTTCTTACACCAGTTCATTACATGCTTACTCTCAGAAAATTAAGATTCAAAATAGCATGCATGCTACCGCATTCTCTGTATGAACTGGTTCAGAAGTACCTCCAGAGAAGCCGTAAGCGCAAGTCAGACACAGTCAAAGCCCGGCTGGATGACATACGGAATTTTCTCATTCATACAAATCCCATTCATCAGTTACCACCCAGCACGGGTAAACTGCGCCTGCTGCAGGACGGCAATGCTGTACTGTTATCCCTCTTTGCCCGTAAGTGTGAGGAACACGGATTGCGCTACTGGTTGGACTACGGTACTCTGCTGGGAGCTGTTCGCCACAAAGGCTTTATCCCATGGGATGATGATTTGGACGTAAGTATGCTGCGATCTGATTTCGACAGACTGTTGGAATTGTTGCCCACCATGTTCCCGGAGCAGGATGGCTTTACTACGGATTTGCATGCATTCCTGCAGATTGGGTACAAAGGAACCCCCCTTAATCTGGACATTTACCCCCACTACCTTTACAGCGAGTCGTTGACCGACGTCAATAAGAGTGAGATAGACAAAGGTCTGACTCGTTTCAAGAAAGAAGTCGTTTTCGTTCCCCCACACATTAATCTAACAGATGAGCAGATTACGGCGAAAATCGAAAAAGATATTCTGAAAAACAAACCAGCTCTGCCGGAAGAAGCAAGCCCCGTCATTTTTCTTTCCCCGGCCATCACTTTCACCAAAAATACCGTTCTAGCCTACGAGGATATTTTCCCTCTGGCCAAACTCAATTTTGAGGGCATTTCCTACAGTGTCCCCAATCATACCAGACAATACCTGCAGTTTTTCTACGGCGATTACATGAGTTACCCCCCGACGATAGGTTTCCAACATCAGTCGATTGCTCGGATGGTCCACGACATGCCGTTTGAAGATTCGGTCAATAAGTTCATTGATATCTACGGTCACTAATCAATGAAAACTGTCATCACATACGGAACATTTGATTTATTTCACACCGGTCATCTGCGCTTACTTGAACGCGCAAAGAAACTGGGAGACCGCCTTATCGTCGGCGTGACCAGTGACTTTTACGATCAGTCGCGAGGTAAGCTCAATGTGATGCAAACTCTGGCAGAGCGCGTGGAAAATGTACGCAGAACAGGGCTTGCCGACGAAATCATCATTGAAGAAGAAGAGGGGCAGAAAATAACCGATATTCAGAAATACGGGGTCGACATTTTTACCATTGGCTCAGACTGGGTTGACAAGTTTGACTATCTGAGTGAATATTGTGAAGTAGTCTATCTGGAGCGCACCAAGGGGGTATCCTCGACAGAGCTCAGGCAGAAACTCGTCCCTATTGTGCACATCGGCATGGTCGGTTGCGGAAGAATTGCTACCCGCTTTCTACAGGAATCCAAGTTCGTCAGTGGTCTCGAAGTAACTGCGGTATGCGGTAGAGATGCCGAAAAAGCTGCGGTCTTTGCTAAACAATACAGTCTGGCAGACTCTTTTGCCGACTATGACCTGATGCTTAAAAAAGTGGATGCGGTCTACATAGCATTACCGCACCATCTACACTACGAATACACCCGAAAAGCACTCCTTGCCGGCAAGCACGTATTATGTGAAAAACCTTTAGTACTCTCTTCCCAACAGGCGAAGGAACTGTTTACTCTGGCCGATTCGAATAATCTCATTCTGATGGAGGCTATCAAAACAGCTTATTGCCCGGGATTCAATCAACTGCTGGGCATAGCCAAGAGTGGCACCATAGGTACAATTAAGGCCGTAGACGCCGTTTTCACCAAACTTATCACAGATAAAAGTCTGCGAGAATATGACGCCAGTCAGGCCGGTGGAGCCTTTACAGAATTGGCTTCATATCCCCTCATGGCCATTACACGGCTACTGGGCTCCACCCCCTGCAATGTATCCTTCATCGCTGAGATTGACAAAAACAGCAACGTTGATACCTTTGCTCGAGCCAACCTGGTGTATAGCAATGCCATAGCATCGGCTACGGTGGCCATAGGCGCCAAAAGAGAGGGTGACTTGTGTATAACCGGTACTATGGGGTACATTTACGTTCCGGCACCATGGTGGAAAACCGAGTACTTTGAAGTCCGCTACGAAGATAGCCGCCGCAACCGCAAATACTATATCAAGTTCGAAGAAGACGGCTTACGATATGAAATTGCGCATTTCCTGCGCAAAATCAATGGCAATAGCAATAGCCAAAGACTCCCCTCTGATGAATCTGTCTTCATTGCAGACATCATCGAGCAGTTCCGCAAGGGTGAAAACACCCAACTGATTGATTTGGGAGGCGTATTGTAAAATAGCCCGAGCATACCGAGAGCTTATTGCTTTAAAGCAATAGGCCCCGGCAACGCTATCGAAGCCGGGGCAGAAAGGGAATCTGAATACACTACGTCAGGGTTTAGTAGTGATATTGAGGACATAAGACGCCCAAGCAGCCTGAGAAGACTTACAGGTACCGATGGCCTGCAGCTCAGTAACACCAAGTTCAGGAGAACCATTGGCAGCGTCCACCATTCCCTGCCATACTGCGGCAAAATTCCCTTCCTCTGCGCAGGCAAGGGCAATGATGGTTTCCTGACCGGTCGGAGCTTCGACCATAAGTTCATAATCCTTGCAGCCGATGCTCGGGAACTGGGTCTCAACACCTTTGAAAAGCTTATGGGCAATTTCCTCATTACCGGGCACAAGCATGCATGCCTGCCCTTCACTATCATACTGAAGCAGGTATACGTAGCAATTTGTTTCGGCGGTCAATCCAAATCTCAACGGCGTGCCTACAGTGAGCTGATTCTTGTCATTAATCAGCCTGAGTTTCAGACCGAAAGCTTGTGGCAACCCGACAAGGGCAGCCGATCGCGGAGCTTCAGGCTCATAATAGGCACGAGCTGCGGAGCGACCGGCCTTGCTGCGAACCCTCACCTTGGCATTTTTGGACTTTTTGGTGGCAACCGCCTTCGCGCTCTTTTGGGTGGCAGCCTCAGGGGCGGACACAGGGGCAGGCTCTACTGCCGGCTCAGAAGTAGGCTCGAGGGCAGGCTCGAGGGCAGGCTCAGGAGTAGGCTCAGGAGTAGGCTCGGGAGTAGGCTCAGGAGTAGGCTCGGGAGTAGGCTCGGGAGTAGGCTCGGGAGTAGGCTCGGGAGTAGGCTCAGGAGTAGGCTCGGGAGTAGGCTCAGGAGTAGGCTCGGGCGTAGGCTCAGGAGTAGGCTCTACATAAGCAGAAACAGGCTCCTCGTAAACCGGAGTCGGCTCTACATAAGCAGAAACAGGCTCCTCGTAAACCGGAGTCGGCTCGGCATAAGCAGGAGTCGGCTCTTCATACACGGGAGTCGGCTCGGCATAAGCAGGAGTCGGCTCTTCATACACGGGAGTCGGTTCAACATAAGCAGGAGCCGGAGCGACAGCTGCAACCGATTTAGCTTTCAGCTTGGCACGTTTTCTGACCGGCTCGACAGGAGGCTCCGGCACAGCGACCGGAGGCTCAGCAACAGGAGCGACTGCGGGCTGAGGCGCAGCAGCAGGAGCAGCCACTGCCTTCGGTTTGAGCTTGGCTCTTTTTCTCACAGGAGCAGCTGTCACGGGAGCCCCGGCTTCATCGGCAGTATAGATAAGCATCAGCTTGCAACTGCCAAGAATATACTCACGCTCAAAAGTCATGTAATCAGCACTAAACGGCTGGGACCCCACCAAAATACCATTCGTGGAGCCATTGTCCTGAAGATAAACATATGTTCCGTCTACCACCGACAGGTAACAGTGTACATCAGACAGAGTATGTTCGTTGGGCAAGCTGAAATCACAATTTTCTGCGCGCCCCAACGAATAGCTGCGACCATCCTCTGCCGCAAGCGGATGAACATGAGTGTAACCGGAGCTGTCAGTAATAACGATTGCGAGCATAATTCAGAAATAACTTATGGAGCTTTCTGAAAGACTATCACAGCAGCCCCCTCACTTCAAGCACATAGTGCCAAAGTAACGTATTTTTTTCTGATACGAGTACGAAAAAAGCCCCTGTTCCAAACAGGGGCTCAAAATATTTTCTGTCTTTCTGCTTTACTGCGCAGGAGCGGGCTCGACAGCAGGAGCAGGCTCAGCAGCGGGAGCGGGCTCAGCAGCAGGGGCAGGCTCGGCAGCGGGAGCGGGCTCTACGGCGGGAGCGGGCTCAGCAGCAGGAGCGGGCTCTACGGCAGGAGCGGGCTCAGCAGCAGGAGCAGGCTCTACGGCAGGAGCGGGCTCAGCAGCGGGAGCGGGCTCAGCAGCGGGAGCGGGCTCAGCAGCAGGAGCGGGCTCAGCAGCAGGAGCAGGCTCTACAGCGGGAGCGGGCTCTACAGCGGGAGCAGGCTCAGCAGCGGGAGCAGGCTCTACGGCAGGAGCAGGCTCAGCAGCAGGTGCGGGCTCTACAGCAGGAGCGGGCTCAGCAGCGGGAGCGGGCTCAGCAGCGGGAGCGGGCTCTACGGCAGGAGCAGGCTCTACGGCAGGAGCGGGCTCGGCAGCGGGAGCGGGCTCTGTTACATCCCAGGGAGCAGGCTCATCTGTTGCGGGAGTCACGGCGGGAGCGGGCTCTACAGCAGGGGCGGGCTCAATGCTGGGAGCAGGCTCTACAGCAGGAGCTGTCTCTGTTACGGGAGCCATCACAGGAGCCTCGGTAGCAAGACCTGACTTCTTCTGCTGGAACTGGCGGTTCATCAGCACCGCAAGCACAAAGCAGAGAATCATGAACAGAGAACCGAAGAACACGGTACCCTTCTTCAGCACATCAGTGGTCTGAGCACCGAATGCCTGATCGGTCATCTGAGCGCCGAATGCGGCACCCAACCCCTCCTGCTTGGGACGCTGCATAAGCACAATAAGCAGCAGCAGCGCACAGACAATCATCAGGAGGGCGAATACTATGTAGATAGATGCGGTGAGAATCATGGCGATGATTTTATCTTAAAATTCGGTATTTGTAAAGGATTTAGGCAATAATTTCGTTAAGTTCGTTGCACACGATACGGGTGGGAATAATCGGTTTATCATCGAGCGCAAAACTCATGATAACCACACGTTCCCCGGCCTTGATAAGGTGAGCAGCCCCGCCGTTTATGATAATCTGCCCGGTACCGGGCGGACCAACCAACACGTAGGTCTCGAATCTGTTGCCACTGGTGACAGAAGCAACCAACACCTTCTCACCTGGCCAGAGACCGGCGGCCTCTACCAGGTCCTGCGGTATTTCTATGCTACCTTCGTACTCCACATCACCACGTGTAACCATGGCTCTGTGAATCTTCGATTTAAGCTGAGATACAAGCATAACGAAAAAAGTTGCGGCTCGATATGAAACTACTTTTCGCAACAAATGTCAATCATAAACACACAAAAACAGCGGTTATGCCACAGCAAACCCGCTTCAGTGAGTACTATTCACCCCTAATCGGGAACAAATATTACAGGTTGGCCGACACCCTCGAGCCGGGCAATGCTCACGCCCCCACAAAACAAATTGTACATGAAGACGATTCCACTCCGAGCGGGGAAACAGCTTTTTCAAATCAGCTTCCACCCTTTCCACGGTCTTACCACGACTGAGCCCCCAGCGACGAGCCAAGCGAAAAATGTGCGTATCGACCGGGAACGCCGGGTGACCGAACGCCTGAGCCATCACTACACTGGCCGTTTTATGCCCCACTCCGGGCAGAGCCTCAAGCGCCTCGAAGGAGTCGGGCACCCGTCCCCCGTGAAGTTCTACCAATTGCTGTGCCGTAGCGACCAAACGCCGGGCTTTTGTTTCGGTCAGTCCGCAGGTGGCAATATATTCCCGCACCTGCTGCCAACTCATGGCCGCCATTTTTTCAGGGGTGGGAGCGGCTTCAAAAAGTGCGGGTGTCACCTTATTTACGCGTGCATCCGTACACTGGGCAGACAGCATTACTGCCACCAACAGTGTAAAAGAATCACGATGATGCAGAGGGCACCCCGGTTCCGGATATGCCCTCTGCAACTCCTCCAGTACAATCGCTGCCCGCTGAGCTCTCAGCATTGAAACAGGAACAACAATTATGTTGATAAACTCCGGCCACAAATCAGCGGCGCATGTTACTCAACGGCCCCAGCACGGCATTGCCCTCCTGCTCAGTCACACGGCTCCAGGACTTCACATTGCCGGTGCTTCCCTCAGGACCGACAACAGGTCGGGAATTCGGGGGTACCATAGCTACGGAATTCTGACAGGAACTCAGGCTGAGGGCAGCCAGCACCAATGCGGGAATAATGATTTTTTTCATAATTTTTACTTAGTTTGAGATGTAAAGTCCGCCGCCATACCCGGTCTTGCGGGCAGGCGGCGGAGAGAGTTATGTAATTATCACGTTGTGCGGGATATCAGGAGCCGATGGGCTTCTGCATGAAGACGCGGTCACCCACCTCGAGCATCACACCGGCGGGCAGCTCCTCGCTCTTAAACTCGGCAACCACCTGATTATTGCTGATGCTGATGACACGAAGCTTGGCAATCATGACATCTCCACGCTTTACCAGCAGCGGATGGGAGTCACCGGTAACGATACCACTATCCTTGCCCACATTGAACACCACGAACTTCCAACGGGGATCAACAGCCAGAATGGTGAACTCGTCGTCATTCTTGCGGTATTCGTCCTCGAAGCGACGGTTGGCACCATCCAAGCGCTCCAACTCCGCGGTCTCGGTAGCAACCTTCTTGGCGGCAGCATCGCGCACGGTAACCTTGCTCTCGAGTTCAGATGCAAGCGTGGCAGACTTCTCCTTCTCCTCATTCACGGTGCTCTCCAAAGTAGACACGGCCTCGTTCAGATCGCTCACGGAGGCAAGTGCAGGCAGAGAGCGGAAGAAAGCCAGCAGAGCATCGAGCTCGGCCTGAATCTCAGACTGACGGCTCTTGGCTTCTTTTACCTTGTCCTGCATGTCAGCAAGGGCAGACTCCTGAGCACTCAGTTCGTTCTCAGCCTGAGCCAGTTCCTCAGCGGAGCGCTGCAGCATGGTAACGGCCTCGGCTGTGGCCTCGAGTGCCTTCTTACGCTCGCCGGAGATGGAAGCCACGCTGCCATCGAGAGTCTGATTGACAGCCTTCAGACCACCGGAGCCATCAGGACCACCGGCAACACCAACCACGAGCTTCATGGTTGTCTGCTGCTGTGAAGAGAACATGAAACCGGCTACACCCAGACCGAGTGTGGCGATAATTGCAATGAGAGGTGCGATTTTCATTTTTATGAGAGGTGTAAGATTTACTTATTTATTGCGAACGGAAACCACGGTGTCACCCACCTCAACACGCTCGCCGGTCAGCATGGTGCTGTACACCACATCGCAGCTGGCACGTGAGGACTCTACGAGAGTCACATTGAGCTCACAAATCTTCTTGTCGCCGCGCATTACGGCCAGACGAGAACCGATAACAATACCCTTGTCGATACCGGCGTCGAGAATGACGTAATCCCACTGACGATCAGCGGATACGACAGAACACTTCAGCTCGGGAGGAGAGAGACGAGCCTGACGATCCTGAGCCAGCTTCTTAGCAGCCGCAATGAGGGCAACAAGACGCTCACTCTCGGCACCGAGAGCTGCAATGCGGGCATCGGCCTCGGCGTTCTCGCGCTCAAGTTTTGCGGTAAGCTCCATGAGCTCGCGTACAGCGTCAGCAATCTCATCCTCGGTGGCAGAATCTGCATCCAACTCCACGACGGGAGCCACCTTAGCGAAAGCATTAGCCTTCTCATCCTTAATAGCATCCAGACTGCCAGTTATCGACTCATACTCAGAAGTAGCTTCGGCCAGCTCGCCTCTCACAGTCTCGGTCTTGCTCTCTATCTCAGCCTTCTTGGCCTCATTGCGAGCCTGCTCCTCCTTCATGAGTTCAGCACGATACTCGGCATAGGCCTTGATGGTCTTATCGAGAGCGATATTCTTATTCTTGTTGACGGCACTGTCAAACTGAGACTGAATGGCAGCGATTTCGCCACTAGAGGAGGTCATTGCCCCGTGATTCTTGGTGAAGAGATATGTAGCACCCAGAAAGAGCGTAACTGAGCCGATAATGATGTATTTCCACATGGTGTAAGTAAATTTGCAACGGTTCGATATATCTTTTACACCAGAAATCGGCACTTGGCAATCAAAAAAGCATTTTTAAGGCATTTTTTTCATCATTTTCGCGGGCTGGATGGAATTTCCTTAAAAAAAGCACCGCGTTTCTGCTCAGCTCGAGCAAAAACGCGGTGCGAAATCAGATGTTATCTGCGCAGCAATCAGGCCTCTTTCTCAGCAGCCTCCTTTGCCTTGCGGTCGCGGGCAGCGGCACGCATGGACATCTTCACACGCCCCTTGTCATCAATACCGATGCACTTGGCAGTGACGATATCACCCACCTTCACAACGTCCTCAGTCTTCTGAGTACGCCCCTCGGCAAGCTCGGAGATGTGGATAAGGCCATCCTTACCGGGCAGCACCTCCATGAAGGCGCCGAACTCCTTGGTGGAGACAATCTTACCCTCGTAGGTCTCGCCCACTTCAATCTCCTTAAACATGCGGTCGATAAGGTACAGAGCACGCTCAACACCCTCCTGACGGCTGCCATAGATGCGCACGGTGCCGTCCTCCTCGATATTGATATCGGTGCCGGTCTCGGCCTGCAGAGCCTTGATGTTCTTGCCGCCGGGCCCGATAAGCTCGCCGATACGATCCTGCGGAATGCTGGTGGACTCGATACGCGGGGCGTTCGGGCTCATCTTCTGCGGCTCGGAGATGCAGGCATTCATGGTCTCGAGCACCTGCAGACGGCCCTTGCGAGCCAGGTGAATGGCCTCCTCGAGAATGTAGAGCGGGATACCGGGCAGCTTCAGGTCGAGCTGATAGCCGGTCACACCAACCTCGGAACCGCAAAGCTTGAAGTCCATGTCACCGTAGAAGTCCTCAGAACCGATGATGTCGAGCAGAGTCTCGTAGCGCTTGGGCTCACGGTCGCCCTCGTTCTCAAACTCAGTCACCAAACCCACGGAGATACCGGAAACCGGGCGCTTGAGCGGCACACCGGCTGCCAGCAGGGACAGAGTACCGGCGCAGACGGAAGCCATGGAGGTGGAGCCGTTGGACTCCATAATCTCAGAGCTTACGCGGATAGCGTAGGGGAAATCATTCTCGGCGGGAATCACAGGAGCGATGGAGCGCTCTGCCAGAGCACCGTGACCAATCTCGCGACGGTTCTGACCACCGAAACGACCGGTCTCACCCACAGTGAAGGGAGGGAAGTTGTAGTGCAGAATGAAGCGCTTCTCATCCACAGAACCGGTGTAGTTGTCGAGGTACTGCTTCTCCTCCATGGGAGCAAGCGTAGCCAAGCACATGGACATCGTCTCACCGCGGGAGAAAAGAGCGCTGCCGTGTACCACGCTGGGCAGCACGTTTACCTCTGCAGAGAGGGGGCGCAGCTGCTTGATGGTGCGACCGTCAGCACGCTTACCCTGCTCCATGATGGAGATACGGAAAGCCTTCTTCTGGATGTACTCGAACACCTGCTCAACGTCGAAGTCGGTAGCCTCGGGATATGTCTCCTTAATCTTAGCCTCCACCTCGTCGCGCAGGGCACCCACCTGCTTCTGGCGCTGAATCTTGTTGGGAGCATAAATAGCATCCTCAATGCGGTCACCGGCTACAGCGTAACCGATTTCAAGCAGCTCAGGCTTAGCCAGAGTCAGCTCGTACTCACGGGTAGGCTTGCCACACAGACCACGCAGCTCCTCCTGAGCAGCGCAAATCTTGGCAACATTCTCCTGAGCGAAGCGAAGGGCTGCAATAAAGTCCTCCTCGGGCAGCTCATCAGCAGAACCCTCAATCATGATAACCTGATCTTTGGAACCGGCATATACCAGATCAAGGTCAGACTCCGTACGCTGGCTGTTGGTGGGGTTAATCACAAACTCGCCGTTAATGCGACCTACGCGCACAGCGCCTACGGGCTCAGCAAAGGGAAGGTCAGAAATCACACAGGCGGCAGATGCACCGTTGATGCTCAGAATATCGGGTTCGTTCTCACCATCAGCGGCCATCAGCAGAGAGATAACCTGGGTGTCGTAGAAGTAACCCTTGGGGAACATGGGGCGAAGGGGACGGTCCGTCATACGGCAGGTAAGAATCTCCTTCTCGGTGGGGCGCCCCTCACGCTTGAAGTAACCGCCGGGGAACATACCCGCAGCAGCGGCTTTCTCCTTGTACTCAACGGAAAGGGGGAAGAAGGTCTGACCGTCCTTAATCTTGGTGGCACTCACAACGGTTACGAGAACCACGGTATCACCACAACGAACAGTCACAGCGCCGTCTGCCAGGCGGGCAATCTTGCCGGTTTCGATTGTGATGGGATTGGCGCCAACGGCGCACGATACGGAATGTATACTCATTTTGTATTTCTTTTCTATCTTCTGTGCCGGTTCCAATCTGCACCTCGGGGAGCCGGTACCGGCGCTTGCTCCCGTTGGCAAGGTGCGGAGGTCTCGAGCACCCCCGCCTGTCACCACGCAACAGCAAGCGCTCAGCGCCCACTACACACGTGGTCGCGGCCATTTTATACATTCTCAAGCCCCAACGCAAGCCAAAAAATCACAAATTGCTCATTATGAGCAAAAAAAATCCACCATAGGCCATCAGAAAGCAACCAAAAAGCCCTCCCGGGTTTTATTATAAGGTCGGCGGAACAGCAGGCAACTGCTCACGGGTGGGCATGCAGCACATCACCAGAGTCACCAAACTGAGCAGAACTGCCAGGGTGCTGATGTAAGGAACAGGCAACAGTGAAATCACAGGAGGCCACACCCACATGACACTATAACCGGCATCCCTCAGGCGGCGCACCGTAATAGCAACAGTGGGAATCAGCACTGCCAGAGCCAACACAGTCCCCAGCACCATACCGGCCAGTTCTAAGTAAAAAGGCCCATGTACCGCAGCATATTCCTGCCCCAGTTCCTGCACAACAGCCATAACGGTGTCCGAAGCAACCATCCCACCACCAAAAATCGTGTCGATAAATCTCGTATCGTGCAGCAAAAAATCATAAAAGCGGAAAAACTCCAACATTGCCGGCAGCATGCAAAGCAAAATCAACAAGTGCGTACCAACAACAAAGTTCCAGAACATCGCTCGCGTAGAACGTCCGCTGAAATCAACATAATGAAGAAACCCCTCTTTAAGTGCTTTTATCATAACCGTTATCCTTTCTTATTCTGATTAAATCATCGGCCGCACAGGAATACCTCGTGCGGCGAAAAACTCCTTAGCCTGAGCCACCGTGTACTCACCGAAGTGGAAAATGGAGGCTGCCAGCACAGCATCCGCCTTCCCCTGCAGCAATACTTCGGCCATATGCTCCAGATTGCCGGCACCACCACTGGCGATAACCGGTATACGCACAGCCTCGCTCACGCGGCGGGTCAACTCTATATCATAGCCGGTCTTGGCGCCATCGGCATCCATACTGGTGAGCAGGATTTCCCCTGCCCCCAGTTGCTCAACTTCGCGCGCCCATTCCACCGCGTCCAAATCAATCATGTTTCGCCCGCCATGAGTGGAAACATTCCAGCGGCCACTCCCGCAACGCTTAGCATCGATTGCCACCACCACACACTGACTGCCGAAGGCATTCGCCCCTTCACTCACCAACTCAGGGCGATGAATAGCTGCCGTATTCACGGAAACCTTATCCGCCCCCGCATGGAGCATGCGGCGCATATCCTCCACCGAGCGAATACCCCCACCCACCGTCAACGGCATAAAACACTGCGCGGCCGTACGTCGCACCACATCCACCATCGTTGAACGGTGATCACTACTGGCCGTAATATCGAGAAAAACCAGCTCATCCGCCTGTTGCCGATCATAGGCAACAGCACACTCTACCGGGTCACCGGCATCCCTCAGATTCACAAAATTTGTACCCTTCACCACGCGACCATCCGTCACGTCCAGACACGGTATAATTCTCTTAGCCAACATATCTCGTCATCATTTTAGCAACTCACCCGCTACTTGGCAACGATAAAAGCTCAGATTTTCAGTTCACCACCCTTCATACGCCAGCGCACCACCTTACTGAGCAACTGCAGATGAAGTTCAGGCCGCTCAGCAGGCACACAAAGCAGAGCCACACAATCAGCAGGTTCATCCGGCCAGGGAACACCGGCACTATGAGCCACGTACACCATAGCCGCAGGCAATCCCTTCACACGGGCATGAGGTACAGCCAAACCTCGCCCCAGGTACGTAGGCTCCACCAACTCCCGCGCCAGAGCAGACTCAGCAAGCGCCTCCCCCATCCCGAGAAAATGCAGTGCTGCGGCCTCGTACGCCAGTAAGCGTATACAATCCTCACTTCCGATATCAGCAGGAAGCTCCGACTGCCTTTCCGCCAGTTTTACCTCTACACGTTCCGTGTTCATAATGAAGAATGCGGCAAGGGTAGCAAATCTATACCACGACTGCAAGCTGCATGCGTGTCTTAATTCAATAAGCAGCGACACTCGACTTCACGCCAAAAAGGTATTGCCAAAACGCCGGGTAACTGATACAATACGCTCAGCATGAAAATAGCAGTTATCGGAAAAGGCGGGCGCGAACAGGCGCTGGTAGAAACTCTGGCTGCAAGCCCCTGCAAGCCGCAGATGTTCACCTACCCCGGCAGCGATGCCATCAAACAGACAGCCACCCCCATACCGGCTGACAGCTTCGATTCCCTCATCGATTGGCTGGTGGACAACAAAATCGACCTCTGCGTAGCAGGCGAAGAAAGCTACCTTGTAAAGGAAGACGGCCTTGCCAACCGTTGCGTAGCTGCAGGCATTCCCTGCTGGGGTCCCCAGAAGGAGAGCGCTCAGCTTGAGGCCAGCAAAGAGTTTGCCAAGGACTTCCTTGTACGCCACAACATCCCCACCGGCAAGGCCACTGCCGTAGCTGATTACGATTCGGCCATTGCTGCTATCGGTGGTCAATACCCCACCGTTTTGAAGTTCGACGGTCTGGCCGCCGGCAAGGGCGTAGCCGTGTGTGCCGATGCCACCGCAGCCGAAGAGTTCCTGACCGAGGTTTTCATTGAAAAGCGTTTCGGTGAAGGCCGCCTGCTGGTGGAGGAGTTCCTGACAGGCCCCGAAATTTCCATCTTCGGCGCTATCTGCGATGACAAGTACCTCATTCTCTGCCCGGCTCGTGACTACAAGCGCCTGCAGGACGGCGATGAAGGACCCAACACCGGTGGCATGGGTGCCGTGGCTTCCCGCCAGCTGGCATCTCCCGAGCTGATTAAGGAAATCGAGGATACGATTGTAGCCCCCACAGTACGTGGTCTGCAGGCTGATGGCCTACCCTACCGCGGGTTCCTGTACTTCGGGCTTATGCTCACCCCGCAGGGTCCCAAGGTCATTGAGTACAACTGCCGATTCGGCGATCCCGAGTGCGAAGCCGTTATGCCCCTGCTGCGTGGCGATCTGGCCACCTTCTGCCTGAACGGTGCTAAGGGCGAGTTCACTCCCGAGCTCATTTCATTCGATGAGGGCTGGAGCGTATGTTGCATACTGGCAAGCGCAGGCTACCCTGCTTCCTCCCACAGCGGGGATATCATTCGTGGTCTCGACGACTGCGCCGCCCGCGTATTCCACTGCGGCACCAAGAAGACAGACGCCGGCTGGGTAACCAACGGCGGACGAGTGCTCGCTATCGTAGCACAGGGCGCTACCCTCGATGAGGCCCGTACCCTCGCCCACGCAGAGGCAGCCAAGGTCGACTTCGACGGCAGCCAACGCCGCAGCGACATCGCCTACAAGAATATGTAATCCGGCATTCACAACAATTCAATATGGCCGACCTGAGCTCAACGGGACACCCCGCAAGCAGGTCGGCCTACTTCTTTCACCACCATCACACCTACTATACAATAATATGAACGAACAAGCCCTCGATTTTCTTTCCACCCTGCTCGACACCCCCTCCCCCACCGGTATGGAGATGGACGCCCAGCGCCTGTGGGCTGAGTACATCCAACCCTACACCGACGAGCAGCAGTGCGACGCCTACGGCTCCACCTGGGCTGTACTGAAGAGCAAAAACCCGAACGCTCCCACCCTTATGCTCGATGCTCATGCCGACGAAATCGGTTTCTCCATTCGCTACATCACCGATAGCGGCTTTGCGCACGTGGAGCGCCTGGGCGGGTCAGATGTCGCCATCGCACGCGGTCGCAGACTGCGCTTCTTCGGCACTGACGGCGAGGTAATCGGCGTCATCGGCAACACCGCCATCCACATTCGCGACGACGGCGACAAAGCCCCCAAGGTATGGGATCTCTATGTAGACTTCGGCTGCGACAGCCGCGAGGAAGTCGAGGCTCTCGGACTGCGCGTGGGCGACCGTGGCGTGTACTGTGACGGTCCTCTCATGCTCAATGACGGCAAGCGACTGGTATGCCGCGCCCTCGACGACAGGCTCTGCGGCTTCATACTGGCAGAGACCGCCCGCAAACTCAAGGAAGAAGGCACAGAGCCCGAGTGGAACATCGTGTTCGCCAATACCGTACAGGAGGAAGTCGGCTGCATAGGAGCCGCCATGCTCACCTACCGACTGAGGCCGGATGCCGCCATCTGTCTGGATGTAACCCACGCCACCGACACCCCCGGCTTGAATGCAGCCCGCTACGGTGACGTACGTCTGGGCAAGGGCGCCTGCCTGTGCTTCGGCCCCGCCTGTCACCCCAACATCAACGCCCGACTGGAACTTGTGGCCGACGAAAACAACATCCCCATGCAGAGGGAGACCAGCGGCCGCACCACCGGCACCAACACCGACCAGATTTTCCGCTCCCGCAGCGGCGTACCCGCGACCAACCTTTCCCTTCCCCTGCGCTACATGCACAGCCCGGTGGAGACCGCCGACATGACTGATGTTCAATCAACTATCGACCTGCTGGCAGCATTTATACGCAGCCTGAAAGTAACCGACAACTTTTACCACAAACTCGGATTGTAAAAATCTTTTCAAAAAAATGCGTGTTAATCCTATTTTTCGCTTGACTCCGGGCAGCATCATGCTAGACTGAGAGTACACTTTTCACCTAAAAATACATTCGCATCATGAAAAAGTTTTTCTCTCTTTGCACGGTAGTTTCGGTGCTCCTTACCGGTCTTGTAAGTTGCGGCGGCGGCGGCGATGAAAACAGAGGTTACGTAACAGCAACCGAATTCCGCTCAGGCACTGGCTTTAAGCTCCTGCAGAACCCCCAGTTTGAAATTGTAGCCGGTTACTGCGGCGATGTTGAGGGTGACTGGCCCACCGATAGCAAGGGCAACCCCGCTATCCCCCCGCTTATCGTTCCCGGCACCGGTCAGGATGAAATTCTCGATGACCCCAAAACAGAGGAAAACGAAGGTCAGGATTACATCCCCCCGACCGAGCTTACCCCTGTCGGCACGATGGCTATCGTCAACCGTACAATTAAAGCCGGTGGTTCACTTGTGGGCAATGTTGATGTCACATACGTCATGACCTCTGAGGATATCGCCGTGATGACAATGTCCGCGCCCTTCGCAAAGATTCTGGAAAACCCCTCCTTCCTGACAGGTCTGGGTATTGCCGCCGAGAACGACAACGGCAACAACTGGAACAACAACAACGCTAACGGCGAGACACTTAGCCGCGTACGTGTAAACGACCTTTCCGCTTGCAACATTGAAATCTACTTCGATTTCAAGACCGGTCAGGCCATGGTTCTCATCTCTGCCTCCGGCGTAGAAGTTGCCGGTGAAGGCGACGAGGATGACGCCTTCGCCCCCGGCAAGGTTGTGATTACTGCTACCAGCGTTCCCTTCCTGGTAACACACTAAAGCAAGCAACATCGACTGAACTTTTCAACCTCAGAGGGCTCCGGCTCTCTGAGGTTTTTCCATACCTACCCACCGACATAGAGAATAACACCCTGCATAAATGGGCTTGCCATTAAAGGGAAAAAGTGTATAATAGCCGCCATGAGCGCTGATATTCAGGTATACACAGGCGGTCCCTGCGCATGCAACGGCTATCTGGTGAAGTGTGGCGACAACTATGTAGCCATCGATGCTCCGCTGGGTTTTGACCGCTGGGTTACCAACAAATTACCCGAAGGAGCCACTGTCAGCGATTTGCTCATTACCCACCAACACTTTGACCATGTACAAGGCGTTGCAGCACTTGTAGAAGCCACCGGCTGTCGCGTACACGCCTGCATGCCCTACAGCCGCGACCTCACGCTCGAAGAGCTGGCAGCCCGCAGCTGGGGTGGGGGCTTGGATGTAGAACCCTTCAAAGTAGACAACGCCTTCGGCCCGACATGCACACGACTGACATGTAGCGATAGCCAATGGAAGGTATACCACATTCCCGGCCACTCGCCGGACGGCGTGGCATACGAGCTCGAGGGCACCGAGCACCTGTTCTGTGGAGACATCCTTTTTGCAGGAGCCGTGGGGCGCACCGATTTCCCCGGTGGCAGCATGGCCTCCCTCATTCGTGGCATCCGCGAAAAACTGCTCAGTCTGCCACACACCACCGCAGTGCACAGTGGACACGGGCCGGATACCTCGATCGAGGAGGAAATCCTCAATAACCCCTACCTGTAAATCACAGCTCCGGGACTGACATTTTCAAAAACAAGCAACAAGAAGAAAGAAAAGATGACATTCGATGAACTGGGGCTCTCAGCCCCCATTCTGGAAGCCGTGAAGGACTGCGGCTACGAGGCACCCACCCCCATTCAGGAACAAGCTATTCCTATCGTTCTCGAAGGAAAGGACGTCATCGGCGCCTCCCAGACCGGCACAGGCAAATCCGCCGCCTTTGCCCTGCCCCTGCTGACCAAGATTGAGGCCAACGGCCTGCCGCAGGTCCTGGTGCTGGAACCCACCCGCGAGCTGGCTGACCAGCTGGCAGAATCTTTCCGCACATACGCCAAGCACACCAATATCAAGGTAGCCCTGCTTTACGGCGGCATAGGCTACGGCAAACAGACGGATGAACTGAAGGCCGGCGCCGAAGTCATCGTTGCTACCCCCGGCCGTCTGGTCGACCACTTCTACCGCGGCAACATGAAGTTCAAAACCGTCAAGCACTTGGTGCTCGATGAGGTGGACCGCATGACCGACATGGGGTTCCTGCCCATCGTGCGTAAGATTGTGAACCTGTGCCCCTGGGAAGGCCGCCAGACCCTCTTCTTCTCGGCCACCATGCCGCAGATTCTGCAGGGCTTTGCCAAGTGGTGCCTGACCGACCCGGTGGAAATTGCCATCGCCCGTCGCGAGGTGGCAGAAACCATCTCTCACGCTTTCTACCCCGTTGGCCTCGACCAGCGCGATGAACTGCTGCTTGCCCTTGTGAAGGCTACCGACTTCACCAACCTCATGGTTTTCACCCGCACCCGAAAGGAGGCCGACTCCGTCGCCAACATGCTCAGCAATGCCGGCTGGGGCAAGGAGGTCACCGTCATGCACTCCGACATTCCCCAGAAAGAACGCATGGCCGCTCTGCGCGGGTTCAAGGAGGACAAGTACCGCATTCTCGTGGCAACGGATGTGGCCGCCCGTGGTATCGATGTCAGCGGTGTGACCCACGTTATCAATTACCGCGTGCCCGAGAACCCCGAAGACTACGTGCACCGCATCGGTCGTACCGGCCGTGCTGAAGCTCAGGGCGATGCCTTCACCCTGCTCACCGCAGATGAAATCGACTTCGCCAAGAGTGTCGAGGCCTTCATTTCCCACAAGATTGAGCGACGCAAGCTCGACGGGTTCACCTACGCCTACACCGCCCTGCTCGATGAAGGCGCCAAGCCCCTGCGCAAGCCCCGCCCTGCCGCTCCCAAGCGCCGCAGACGCTGACGCTTACCCACACACGGCCACATGGAACTCACGAGCCTCGATTTACAGATTCTTGCCGTGGCTGAAGACCGACTGACCGGTTTTCATGCGCACCCGTTTGACGAGATTGCGGCCCGCTGCGGTATACCGGCCGATACTGTACTGGAGCGACTGCGCGCCCTGCTGGCAGGTGGTGCCATCCGCCGCGTGCGGCAGACCCTGCTCTCCACCTCACTGGCAGACGGCGCCCTCATAGCCTGGCAGGTACCGGCAGACAAAGAAGAACAGGCCTATGAATGGCTGCGCGACAACGACCCCTTCACCGGGCATGTCGTACTGCGCAGCTGTGATACACCCGATGCTCCCGGTGCTGACTACCGCCTGTGGACCACCCTGAAAGTTCCCACCGGTTACGCCACGGTCGAGGAGCACTGCAAACTACTCTCCATGCACATCGGCGCCACGGCCTTTGCCCCGCTGCCGGTTGTCGGCATGTTCGCCCTCGGCGTGGGGCACGTACGCCGAGCCGGGTTGAAACCGGGCGATAAGCTACCCGACCTGCCCGTCATGCAGCGCCCTGCCCGCCCCGTCCTCAGTGAAATCGAGTGGCAGGTTCTGCTCGCTCTCAAGGAGAGCTTACAGCCACATGAACTCACCCGCAGCCCTTGGTTGGCACGCGCTCAGGCTCTGGGTATAAGCCACGAGCAATTCTGCACCATTGCCACAGCGCTCGATGAGCGTGGCGTCATAGGTCGCTTTGCCACCTTCCTCGACCACACCCGCAACAAGGGCCACCACAGCGGCACCGGTGCCGCCGGGCTCTTCCACTGGACCGTTCCCGCCGGTATGGAGGAACAGGCCGGTGCCGAGTGCGGACGCCACATCTGCATGACCCACTGCTATTGGCGCAGTGGCGGAGCCCCCTTCGGCGGAGCTCAGATTATGGGCGTGACTCACGCCGCCACGCGGGATGGCGTGCGGGCTCACAAAGCCGCTATCGATGCCCACCTTGCCGCCTGCGGCATTCCCGTACTCCACACCGCTACCTTCTGGAGTGAGAGAGCAGAGATTCGCCCCAGCGAAATTTCCCCCGTCATCTACCGTCAATGGCGACAGAATCTCTGTAAATAAAAACTTAAAATCTGAAAAATATTAAAATCGGATTCCGAAACCGGATTTAAGGCTTGACAATGCCGGCCGTTCGGGTATATTCAGCGTGAGGAGTAATCACTAACCCTCACTGACAACATCATGGAACCGATTTACGAAGGCAAAGCCAAGAGGCTGTTCACGACAGATGATCCCAATGTTCTGCGCATGGAGTACAAGGACTCCGCCACTGCATTCAACGGTGTCAAGAAAGAAGACTTCGAGAACAAGGGGCGTTTCAACAAGGCCATCACCCTCATCATTTACCGCATGCTCGAGGCCAAGGGTGTAGCAACCCACCTAGTGGACGACGTAGACGACATCAACCTGCTGGTAAAGAAGGTTTCCATCATTCCCCTTGAGGTGATTGTACGTAACGTAGCCGCCGGCAGCTTCTCCAAGCGCATGGGCGTGGCCGAGGGTACCACCTTCAAGAAGCCCATCGTTGAGTTCTCCTACAAGGACGACTCCTTGGGTGACCCCTTCATCAACGACGACTACGCCCGCGAGATGGGCGCCGCTACCGAGGAGGAATGCGCCAACATCAAGAAGATGGCTCTCGCTGTGAACGACACACTCTGCGAGTTCTTCCTGCAGGCCAATCTGCGCCTCATCGACTTCAAGATTGAGCTTGGCCGTCTGGCCGAGGATCCCAGCCGCATCGTGCTGGCCGACGAGATTTCCCCCGATACCTGCCGCCTGTGGGACGTAGCCACCGGCAAGAAGATGGACAAAGACCGCTTCCGTCAGGGTCTTGGCGGTTTCATGGAAGCCTATGCCGACGTGCTGGAGCGCCTGCAGAAGTAATCAGATAACCCCTTTACGGCCACCGTACATCGCAGTGCGGTGGCCATTTTCAACTTTATGGCAACACTTACATTTGAGGTATTCAGCCGCTTTCAGTCCGCAACGGACGCTAACAAGCTGCTCTACACCCCCATCAGCGACAAACTGACCTACAATCACACCCGCCTGTACACCGTAGAGTGCGAGGGTGATATCGAAGCCGCCGCCGACTACATGCGTCGCGTGCTGGTAGACCCCATTTCCCAGAAGGTAGAGGAAGGTGGCGCCCCCGCTCTGGAGGGCGAGCTCTTCTGCATTTCCTACGGCATCAAGAAGGGTGCCCTCGATTTGGAAAAGGAGGCCATTCTGACCAACTATGCCGGTCGCAAGGGTCTGCCCTTCACCATCTCCGCCCTCACCATCACACAGAAGATTTACATCTTCGGCAACGGCGACCGCGAGGCTCTCTCCGCCCGATTCTGCAACGACGTGTGCAACCCCGCCATTCACACCTGGAGCGTGAAGTAAGAGCACGAAGGACGAAATACGATTTTACGAATTAGAGATTATGGCAACATACCGTCACATACCTGTTCGCGACCTGAGCGAAGCTGAGCTCACCAAGCTGAGCCAGGACATGAAGCTCTCCCTCTCCACCGAAGACATGCTGGTGGTGCAGCAGATTTTCAACGAGATTGACCGCGAACCCACCGACGTGGAGCTCGAGGTGATTGCCCAGACCTGGTCTGAGCACTGCAAGCACCGCATCTTCGCCGCTACCATTCAGCACACCGTGAATGGTGAGACCGAGGAAATCAACAGCATGTACAAGACCTTCATTCAGCGCCCCTCCAAGGAGATTATGGCGCAGAAGCCCGGTTTTGTGCTCAGCTGCTTCGTGGACAACGCCGGCTTCATTAAGCTGGACGACAATCTTTCCGTCTGCCTGAAGGCCGAGACCCACAACCACCCCAGCGCCATCGAGCCCTACGCCGGTGCCAACACCGGTCTCGGCGGCGTGATTCGCGATATTCTGGGTGCCGGCAAGGGCGCCAAGCCCATCGCCAACCTCGATGTCTTCTGCTTCGGCGCTCCCGATACCCCGCAGAGCATGGTCGAGGGCCACAACATCATTCACCCCCTGGGTATCATGCGTGGCGTGGTGCACGGCGTGCGCGACTACGGTAACCGCATGGGTATTCCCACCACCAGCGGTGCCATTCAGTTCGACCCCACCTACATTTACAACCCGCTCGTATTCTGCGGCACTGCCGGTGTAATTCCCCAGCAGGACATCGCCAAGGAAATGAAGCCCGGTCTGGCTGTAGTTGTTATCGGTGGTCGTACCGGTAAGGACGGCCTTCACGGTGCCACCTTCTCCTCTGCCGCTATGGGCGAGGAATCCGCCACCGAGGACCAGCAGGCTGTGCAGATCGGTAACCCCATCGAAGAGAAGAAGACCCTCGACGTTATCCTCGAGGCCCGCGAGCGTGGCCTCATCGAGTTCGTGACCGACTGCGGCGCAGGTGGTTTCTCCTCCGCTGCCGGTGAAATGCTTTCCGAGACAGGTGGTAACCTGTACCTGGAGCGTGCCCCGCTCAAGGAGACAGGCATGCTCTCCTGGCAGATTTTCCTTTCCGAGTCTCAGGAGCGTATGGTGCTGGCCGTTAAGCCCGAGAACCTGGAGGAGCTGCAGAGCCTGGCCGACACCTTCCAGACCGAAATGACCGTGCTGGGTGAGTCCAACGACAGCGGTGTGCTGCGCGTATGGCACAACGGCGAGCTCGTGGTGGAAATGGACAACTCCAAGCTACACGATGCCCCCACCAAGTACCTCACCTCCACCTTCACCCCCTGCCCCGCACTGCAGGGTGTAACGCTCGACGACAGCGACCTGACAGCCGATCTCAAGCAGGTATTCGGCGACTTCGCCATCGTTTCCCGCGAGCCCATCATTCGTGAGTACGACCACGAGGTGCAGGGCAACACGGTGCTCAAGCCTCTGGCCGGCGCTACCGCCGATGCCCCGCAGGATGCCTCGGTCATCGACATCGACGGCTCCGACAAGCTCATGTCCCTGGCTCTGGCCATTCTGCCCGAGTGGGGTAAGACCGACCCCTACGCCATGGGTACCGGCACGGTGGACGAAACGGTGCGCCAGCTGGTACTGGCCGGCACCAACCCCGACAAGATTGCCCTGCTCGACAACTTCTGCATGGGCAACCCCGAGTGCCCCAGCGAGCTGGGTCGCATCGTGGAGTGCGCCAAGGGCATCCGCACCGCCGCTCTGGCATACGGTGCTCCCTACGTATCCGGTAAGGACAGCTTCTACAACTACTTCGAGACCGAGGACGGCCCGGTGAACATTCCCGTCACCTTCCTGTGCTCCGGTTTCGGTGTGGTGGAGGACCCCGACCATGTGCGTGGTGCCAGTCTGCGCCGCAACAACAGCGCCATCTTCATGGTGGGTAACACCGAGGACGAGATGGGTGCTTCCGTCTACGCCCGAATTAAGGGTGTGAAGGATTGCAAGGTTCCGCAGACCGACTGCGCCGCCAACTTCGAGATTTACAAGCAGTACTACAGCCGCGCCCTCACGCAGGGGCTGGTGCTCTCCGCCCACGACCTCTCCGAGGGTGGTCTGGCCGTAGCCGCTGCCGAGATGGCCTTCTCCTGCAAGGGCGGTATCAGCATTGACCTCGACAAGCTGCCCACCGTGGGTGGCTGGCAGAACAACGCCGTGCCCTGCTTCGCTGAGAGCACCGGTCGTTTCCTGGTTGAGGTAGATGAGGATATGGCCGACGACTTTGCCGCCGCCATGGCCGGTACTCCCTGCGCCCGCATCGGTTCCGCCACCACAGACGGTCAGCTCACCATCACCGCCAAGGGCAGCACCGTGCTGCAGGCCGAGATTGCTGAGCTTAAGAGCATCTGGAAGAACGGATTAACGCCTTTCTATTAATAACTCGTAATTCGTAACTCTTAACTCGTAATTTTTACTATGCCTCACGCATTACTTCTCAAATATCCCGGCACCAACTGCGACGTTGAGACCGAGCGCGCACTGCGTGCCGCCGGCTTCACCACTCAGGTGCAGCCCATCGCCACTGCCACGCCCCAGCACGTGGCCAAGGCTCAGCTCGTCGTATTCTCCGGCGGGTTCTCCTACGGTGACTACGTGATGAGCGGCCGTCTGGCTCAGCTGGAGACCGAGCGTTTCCTCGGCGATGCCCTGCACAAGCACCACGCCAACGGCGGGTTCCTCTTCGGTATCTGCAACGGTTTCCAGATTCTCACCAAGCTGGGCATCCTGCCCAAGGCTTCCCTCATCTGGAACAAGAGCGAGCGCTTCGAGTGCATGTGGGACAAGCTTGTGAAGGTGGCCCCGAACTGCCCCTTCACCACCTACCTGCCCGAGAACTTCGAGCTGCCCTCCGCTCACGCAGAAGGCCGTCTGGTCTGCGAGCCCGGCGACGCTCAGAAGTACCTCGACAACGGCTGCGTGGCTCTGCAGTACGCCGACAACCACAACGGATCCGAGCTGCGCATTGCAGGCCTGCAGGACCCCACCGGTCGTGCCATGGGCCTCATGCCCCACCCCGAGCGTTTCCTGAAGCCCCGTCACCACTACGACCCCGATTGGTCCGGTGACCCCGATTGGGGCTGGGGTTACTACTTCTTCAAAGGTGCCTTTGACGCCCTGAAGTAAGCAGCAAGCTCACCGAACTTCACCATCCCCCGCCAGTGGCAATGCAGGCGGGGGATTTTTGCGCTTGACTTACAGGCAGTCAGCGCGTACACTCTTGCCCATGTCACGCTATAACGGAGAACAGGTACTGGTCGTACCCCGCGCTGCTTTCGAGGCCGTGGGGGCATTCAATGGTGTACGCCTCAACCCGCAGGATTATCTCGCCGCCTTCCTGAAACCCGGCGTGGCTCACTACATGGACCGCGACCTGGCCGAGGACAGCCCGCAGTTCAAGCAGATTATCGCCTACGCCATCTTCTGCTATCAGGGCAAGGTGCTGGCCTATGCCCGTACCAAGAAGGGCGGCGAATCCCGCCTGCACGATAAAATGTCGCTCGGCATCGGCGGCCACATCAATCCCATTGACGGCCTGGCCGAGAACCTCTCGACCTATCTCGCCGGCGTGGAGCGCGAAATCCGCGAGGAAATCTCCTTCTCCGGCAATGCCACCCAGCAGCTCTACGCCGTCATTAACGACGACACCAACGAGGTTGGCTCCGTGCACCTGGGCATTGTGCACCGTTTCGAGCTCGACAGCGATGAGGTGACCCCGCTGGAAAAGAAGCTTACCGACATGCGGTTCTGCACCCTCGATGAGCTCGCAGGCCCCCTCTACGACCGCCTGGAAACCTGGTCAGCCATCTGCGTGGACGCCCTGCGCAACGCCTGATTTTCCCCGACAGTTCCCCCCGAAAGCCCGCCGTAAAAAGCGGGCTTTATTTGTAAAATCCCGCATCGCCCTTCGTACTCCGTATTTTTCGCTTGCGTCATCAGGTGCCATGTGGTAGATTAAGCATGTTATGAAAACCAGTTTTACACGCCGTGCCACAGGCTTTACGCTCATTGAGCTGATTGTGGTGATTGCCATTCTGGGTGCCCTGGCCGGCATCTCCGCTCCGTTCATTATCTCTCAGATGAATGCGGCAGATGTGACCAAGTGCCGCAGCAACCTGTCCCAGCTGGGTATGCTGGGCGAGAAATACTCCCGCGACATGAGCCACAGCCACCTGCTGCCCACCAGCGGTATGGATGATGATGAGGACACCGATTACAACGAGAGCGAAGGCTGGTGGATGTCCATCGCCCCTGAAATGGATGGCACCGTGCTGCCCCAGGGCAAGAACGGCAAGATGAAGGTCTCCCCCATCTTCCACTGCCCCGGCCACCAGCCCGATGTGAAGGACGACTTCTTCATGGCCGACCCCAAGACTGTCTCCTATGTCTCCTGGACCGATGGCAGCGAGGACGAGGATAACCCCAATTCCTGCATCCGTACCACCGCCAAGCAGAACCTCGACACCCTGCCCTGGCTCTCCGACGGTAACCCCGTGAAGGGTCAGAGCGTGACCGACATCAAGAGCTTCACCAAGCAGGTCATGCCCGCCATCTCCCGCCACCAGAACACCCTCGTGGTGCTCTATGCCAGCGGCATGGTGAAGGCCTACGAGGTTGACCCCGAAACCGTGCGTGCTGCCGACCTCTTCAAGCGCATCGCTCCGTCCATCGCCAAGAAGGCAGAGAAGGCCGAAGGCAACGATGACGAGGAAGACGAGGACGAAGAATAAAGATTACACGTTCACTTCATTTCCGGAGGACAAGTTCCCTATGCGACCCATTCGGCGGCAAGGTAACTTGTCCTTCATTCTTTAAGAATATCCGGCCTGCCCCCTCATGCAACTCACGTTCGAACCGTCATGCCTGTCGTACTTAAACCGCCCCATTGTCGTGGGGCTGAGTGGCGGCAGGGATTCCGTGGCCCTGCTGCACATGCTGCAGCAAGAGGACTGCGAGCTGCACGCCGTGCACGTGCACCACGGCATACGCGGGGAGGAAGCCGATGGGGATGCCGACTTCTGCCGCGAGCTCTGCGCCCAACGGGGCGTACCCTACGAGGAGCACCGTATCGATGCCCCCGCTCTGGCTGCAGAAAACGGCCAATCGCTGGAAACCGCAGCCCGACTGGCCCGCCGTGCCATCCTGAAGGATGCCGCCACGCGCTACGGCGCCGCCATTGCGCTGGCTCACCATGCCGATGACCAGGCGGAGACCGTGCTGTTCCGTCTGGCGCGTGGGGCGGCCGGCCCCCGTGGCATGGAGCCCATCTCCCACGCCGAGGGCTGCACCTGGCTGCGCCCCCTGCTGGGTTGCACCCGCGCTCAGCTGACGGAGTGGCTGACCGAGCGCGGGCTCAGCTGGCGGGATGACTCCACCAACGCCGTGGCCGATGTCACCCGCACCCGCCTGCGGCTGGAGGTGATACCGGCCCTCAATCGGGCCATGGGGCGGGATGTCGTGCCCATCCTCAACCGCAGCGCACGCCTGCAGAGCGAAACCCTGCTGGCGCTGGATGCCCCCCTGACAGCCCTGCCGACCGAGGACCCGCAGGGGCGCCTGTACCTGCCCTTTGTACTGG
>JAZSEM010000068.1:0-32620 GCA_045531695.1 Akkermansia sp. | reverse complement strand
CGCTTGCGCTTGCTGGACTTCTTCTGGAGGATGTGACGCTTACCCTGCTTGCGACGCAGAACCTTGCCCGTGCCGGTCACCTTGAAACGCTTGGCGACAGCCTTACGTGTCTTGTTGATACCACCTTTGCGGGTCATGGTGCAGAAATAATACTCCTTTTTTTCGGTTTGGCAAGAAAAATATCTGTAAAAATACATTTTTTTAACTCATGTGTAACTTTTTTCGTTAATGACGGGGTGGCTTGTGAGGGTGCACTGTAAAAAATCCCGTTTTTGTTCGATGGTGTCGAATTTTCTTGACGCGCGTGCCTGTTTTGTGGTAGTCTGCCATCAACAAATGGGGTGCATTGTACCCTCAACAGATTTTAATATTATGAAACCTGCAACATTCAACTGCACAGTACTGCGCGACGGTCACCAGTCGCTTGCTGCCACACGTATGGCTACCGAGCAGATGCTCGAAATCGCCCCTATTCTTGACACGATGGGCTTCTCCGCCCTCGAAACCTGGGGTGGTGCTACGATTGACTCCGGTCTGCGATTCCTGGGCGAGCTGCCCTTCGATCGTCTGGATACTCTCAAGAAACTCGCCCCCAAGACCCCGCATATGATGCTGCTGCGTGGTCAGAACATGGTGGGTTACACCAACTACGCCGATGACGTGGTGGAGGCTTTCGTGAAGACCAGTGCTAAGCACGGTATGAACATCTTCCGTATCTTCGACTGTCTGAATGACCCGGAGAACATGCGCACTTCCATCCGCGCTGCCAAGGAGGCCGGCGCTACCGCTCACGGTACCATCTGCTACACCACTTCCCCTGTTCACAACCTCGAGTACTTCGCTAACCTGGGCAAGAAGATTGCCGAGATGGGTGCCGACGGTATCGTGATTAAGGATATGGCCGGTCTGATTCCCCCGAGCGAGACTGCCGCTCTGGTGGAGGCCATCAAGAAGAGCACCAACCTGCCGGTGTGGATTCACACCCACGACACAGCCGGTCTGGGTGCCGGTTCCTATGTTGCCGGTGTTAATGCCGGTGCAGACGCCGTTGACTGCTCCATTGCTCCCTTCGCCAACGGTACAGCCCAGCCCGACTGCATGCGCATGCTTGCTCTGCTGAAGGGCTATGACCGTTGCCCCGTGGTGGCCGACGACTTCACCGACAAGCTGACCAAGATTTCCGGCATGCTGCAGCCCGTCTACGAGAGCCTGAGCCGCTTCACCAGCCACAAGAACGAGATTGTGGACAGCGCTACTCTGCTGTATCAGGTGCCCGGTGGTATGCTCTCCAACTTCCGTAACCAGCTGAAGGAGCTCAACATCATGGACAAGTTCGATGAAGTGATGGCTGAGATTCCCGTGGTTCGTAAGGCTCTCGGTTGGATTCCGTTGGTAACCCCGACCTCTCAGATTGTGGGTTCTCAGGCTGCCTTCAACGTGAAGTTCGGTCGCTGGAAGCAGATTACCCCGCAGACCATGGACGTTGCTCTCGGCTACTATGGCCACACGCCCGCTCCCGTGGATCCCGAGCTGCAGGCTGAGTGTGCCAAGCGCTCCGGTAAGCAGCCTATCACCTGCCGCCCCGCTGACCTCATTAAACCCGGCATGCAGGACCTGCGCGACAAGCTTACTGCCAAGGGTATTCCCGCAACTGACGAGAACTGCGTGATTTACGCTATGGTCCCGCAGCAGCTGGAGGACTACTATGCCGGCAAGCGCCCCGAGCCCCCCACCGCCAAGAAGGAGGAGAACTTTGGCGCTCCCGTGGCTCTGTCCACCGTTGGCGTATCCGCTGCAATTTCCGGCCGCGACATGAAGCTCAATATCATGGGGCGTGTGTACGATGTACACATCGAGGAGAAGTAAATAACTTTGCCAAGTTGACTACATCGCCCCGTTCTGCCAATCCGGCAGAGCGGGGTTCTTCTTCGGTGCTTCATTGGTGACAGTCTCTGTACATATTTTTGCTTGCGGAAGACAAGCCGGATGTGCTAGAGTATTGCTAATCGAAATCATGAAATGAGGTATCTGCTGTTATTGTTATCGCTGTGTGTTTGTGCCTGGGGGCTGGAGCCGACCGAGGTTGCTGTTGTTTATAATGCTCAGTCTGAGCTTAGCAAGGCTGCTGCTATGCGTTACTGTCAGGTTCGTCGTATCCCCCGAGACCAACTGTTACCCTTGCATGGGGTGGCGCGAGGGAATATCAGTCGCGAGGATTTCAATGCTTCTATTGTGAAATCTCTGCTTGTTGAAGGGCATAAGCGTGGGCTTATGTGGCCCAGTGGGCCACGCAATGGGCGTAAGTTGATGCGAGCCATGGTGTTGATGCCGGATATCCCATTGAAGGTGAAAGAGAGCATGATAAACGGTAAGCCTGCCGGAACCGGACTACGGAGAACAGAGGCTGCAGTTGACGCAGAACTTATGTTGTTGGGGGCTGAGTTCCCGACTGTCGGAATGGGTAATAACCCTTTTTACAAAAAAGAGTTTCCTGCGAAAGATGCTAAATCTTCCATCATGATGGTCTGTCGTATAGATGGTCCTGATGAGGCATGTATTTATCGCATGATCAATGAGCCTGTGAAAGTGGAGAAAAAGGGGCTGTGGGGCTGGGTCGTTACAGATAATGGTGGGCCTTATAAAGCCGGGGATGCCCTGATAACTGAGGTGGCCAGACTCGCCAATCTGCATGGTCAGCCGCTTTTCAACGAAACATCTCGCGCAACCCTGCCGGATTCCTTTCCTCTCATGCAACAGGTTATCGCCTATTTCGGTTGGTACACCCGCTCGGCGAATGGGCCTTTCCACCCGAATGCGCCCGCCGATTTCAAATTGGCCAATGGGGCTGTGGCCTGTCATCTTCATTCCTTCAGTGCAACGGATATATACAATGGGGTAAGTTGGGTGAGTGCCCTGTTGAAAAGAGGTGCCTGCGTGACGGCTGGTAATGTGGCTGAGCCGTATCTCAATGCTTGTCTGAATTACGGGGTGTTCTATGAGCAGTTACTGGCAGGCAAACAGGTGGCCGAGGCTGCATTGGTCGCCAGTCCGACCGTGAGCTGGCAGTGTATCGTGCTGGGTGACCCTCTGTACCGTCCATTCCCGCTCAACCCCAAACTTGACCGTGAGGACCCTTATGTCCTATGGCGGGATATGAGACGACGTGCCGGTGATTCTTTCCGTGCGTTGCAGTTGGCTGTTGAGCAGAAAATGAGCTCTCACAACGGGGCTTTGTATGCTGAAATGTTTGCTTGGCATTGTACTGAAGGGAAGCAGTTTGAAACAGCACGAGAATATTTTGCGCTTGCGGCTAAGCGTCATTACAAAAAGCCGGACAAGATTCGAGCTCAGCTTCTGCACGCCTCCACAACCGCTGCCACGGGAAATCGCGAGCGAGCATGGAAGTTGTACGAGAAGATGATGTTGGATTATTCCTCCTCACCTTATCTGAAGGCCATAAAGGCCACAGCTGAACCTTGCCGTCCGAAACCGGCTCCGACAACCGCCGATAAAAAGGGCTCCGCCAAAGGGGAGCCCGTCGCTAAATAATTACGAACCGACTTTATCAGTCTTTATCGGTCGTTTTCATCAATTCGTGGGCAGACTCGAACACGATGGCCGGATCCGCCCCTTGTTTCTTCAACTCTTTCAGTATGGCATTTCTCAGAGCCACGGCGGCCTTAAATGCCTCTGTGCTGTTTTCGTACTGCCTGTCGGCAAAATATTTAACAAACTGCTTGCCTTGACGTCTTAATGCCAGTCGCCATCCTTGAAACGCCGTTTTTTTATACGTGTATCGCGAGATGTTTTTTGCCCTCATGATAAATATGGAAAATAGTAACCTGAGAGGATTGTAGCATTTTTTTGTTTTTTTGCAAGCTTAAAAACAGAGAAATAACAAAAAATTAAGACGGCTCTCCAAGCATGGTGCGTACTTTCTGCCAACAGAGAGCGAAAGTATTCGCAAAGTCTTGCGGCCTCCGTTCGAGCCACGCATCAATAAGTGCTGCCGGGAAGGGGAGTACTCCCTCAATTTCTGCAGCGGGGAATGATATTCTGCCATCTTTCAGGGCTGCATAAATGGCGACATGCTCATAACCGGTTTGTTCACTGGGCGACAGGTTGCCCACGTGAATGAGTTTGGCATCATTTATACCCAATTCCTCGCTTAGTTCACGTCGTGCGGCGCTTTCGTAGTCTTCTCCGGCATCGAGATGGCCGGCTGCCGAGGAATCCCATACTCCGGGGTGGCGGTCTTTGAGCATGGAGCGTTTCTGCAGCAGACAATCGTGGTTCTTATTGAATACCAGCACGTGTACAGCTCTGTGTAGGAGGTCGTTGTCGTGAACTTCCCGGCGCGTAGCCTGTCTGATTACGTTGTCATTCACATCAACCACATCAAAGAGCTCATCGTCTTTCTGCGCAATATCAGAGAGCGGGTGTGGGTCGTAGGCTCGTGTCAGGCGTACCCATTGTTCAAGCCCCAGTTCCTCAGGGCGAGCGGTGGGGCTTATGCCGACAGTTGCTGCGACTTCCGGCCACGGAGGTGTGCTGGGTAATTGCTTGTGCATTTGCTTGCGTCGCTGTGCAAAGCAACGACGCATGAGCTCATCCATAAGTCGGTGGTCGTAGGGTGGCAGTGAGCGAGGGTCACGCGGGGTAAGCAGCATGACGGTTGAATCTATCTTGGGGCGGGGAGAGAAGGCTTCGGGCGGTACAGTCTTAAGTGCACGAGGCTCCCAATCCATCTGTATGCGCAGCGAGAGCAGGCCGTAGGCATCATCTCCCGGCACCGCCAGAATGCGGTCGATAAACTCTTTTTGCAGCATGACGACTGCGCGTTCGCAGGCGCAGGGCGATGTCAGGAAATTGGCAAGAATTGCGCCACCGGCAGAGTAGGGCAGGTTGCCCATGAACTTGACCGGTTTTTCGGCAAAAAGGCGTCGGGGATCCCAGTTTGCTCCGTCTGCATGGTGGACCTCAACATGGGGGGAATCTTTCCAACGGTTGGTCTGGTACTCCGCCAGGCGGGCATCGAACTCGACCAGAATAAGCTTGCGACACAGCGGTGCTATATGTTCAGTGAGGGCTCCGGTTCCGGGACCGACTTCAACAACGCAGTCTTGTGGCTGTATATCAAGCTGGCTTACAATCCAACGGGCAATGTTTTCATCGATGAGGAAATTCTGCCCCATGGATTTGGAGGGCGTTACGTTGAAATCATTCAGTACCTCGTGAATTTGCGCAGCTTTCATGGAACCGTTATTCTAGCTCGAACGAGCCTGAAAAGCAAGTGATTATTCATATTCGCCATGAATTCGTGCTGTGAATCGGTAAATCGCCGGAGCCTTCCCTTTACAAGTAGCCCGAAAAATGGTATGCTAGTGGTGATATGATGGACTTGCCGATTCGCCCCCGCCGTAACAGAAAGTCAGCCGCTATGCGCGGACTGATGCAGGAGACCACGCTTACTGCCGCTAACCTGATATACCCTATGTTTGTGCAGGAGGGTACAGAGAATACTCCCATTGAATCCCTACCGGGCTGTACTCGCTGGTGTGTGAACGATATCGCAGCTGAATGTCGCCGATTGTATGAGCTGGGTATTCCCTGTGTGGATTTATTCGCGGTGGTTCCCGAGGAAAAGAAGGATGTCGCCGGTAGCGAGGCTTGGAACCCGGACGGTGTGGTTCCTCGCGCCATTGCAGCCATTAAGTCTGCTGTCCCGCAAATGCTGGTGATGACGGATGTTGCGCTTGATCCCTTCAATACCTATGGGCAGGATGGTATTGTGCGCGAGTATGTCGATGGATCCTACGAAATCCTGAATGACGAAACGGTTGAGGCTCTCTGTCGTCAGGCTCTCTGTCACGCCCGCGCGGGTGCTGATATCATTTCCCCCAGTGATATGATGGACGGTCGAATTGCAGCACTGCGCACTGCGCTTGATAACGAGGGGTATACCGGCGTTTCCCTGCTCAGTTATACGGCAAAGTATGCCTCGGCCTATTATGGTCCATTCCGCGGTGCTCTGGGTAGTGCACCCAAGTTCGGGGATAAGAAAACTTACCAGATGGATCCTGCCAATGTGCGTGAAGCTCTGCGTGAAGCCGAGCTGGATGTGGCAGAAGGGGCTGACATGCTCATGGTGAAGCCGGCCACTCTGTACTTAGATGTTATTCGCGAGATGCGCCAATACACTCATCTGCCCATTGCAGCCTACCATGTGAGCGGTGAGTACCTGATGGTGAAGGCTGCTGCGGCCTCCGGTTGGCTCGACGAACGAGCCTGCATGATGGAAGCGCTGCTTTCCATTCGTCGAGCCGGGGCTGATATGATTCTGACATACGCAGCTCCGCAGGTGGCAGAGTGGCTGAAGGAGAGCTGAGACTCACTGAGTTGATTTATGAGCAGCGAATCAAAAGTCATGCGCATGCTGCGCGCGTTGGGCCAACGCCCGGACGGCGTGCTGATTATGCTCGTGCTTGTTTTGTCTGCTCTGCTCATGCTCCACTATGGCAGCGCTACCCCGGCTGTTAAGGTTGAGCCGGGGCAAGTGCTCTATCATGGGCCTGAAGAAATTGAGAGCGAGCCGTCGGGTGATATACCGAAAGCAGGGCCGCCGGTTCGCTTTCTTATGTACAACGTGCAGAATTACTTCGTGCCCGGTGAAAAGAGCCGTTCTCGTTATGTCACGCGCTCTAAATCTGTAAAATCCCGAAATGCGGTGGCCGAGGCGATTGCCTCGGCCACTCCCGAAATCGTGGGGTTAATTGAAATCGGTGGTGAGAAAGCTTTGGCTGACCTGCGGGACCGCCTGTCAAAGCTCGGGTTGGAGTACCCATACTCCTATGTGTTGGAGCGCCGTGGTGAAGACCGTGCTCTGGCTATTTTGTCGGTTCACCCGATTGTTAAGAATAACTCCGTGGCTGATATGGCTCTGCAGGGGCAACGAAACCGTAAAATGCTAAGGGGAATTCTGGATGTCACGATAGAACTTAATGACGGACGGCGGTTCTGTATCGTTGGTGCTCATCTTAAATCACGAGTAGCGACAGATGCCGAGGCTGCCGAGCACTTGCGTAGTCGAGAGGCTTGCACCCTAGCCGAGTATCTTAATGTGAAGATGAAGCGTAATCCTGCTCTGCCTGTGCTGGTGTATGGAGATTGGAACGATGGGCCTTCTGACTTTTCGTTGAGCGTGCTGATTCGTGGAATTGGCAAAGGCAGTGCGCTCACTCGTTTGCAGCCTTTAGATACGCGGGGGCATGGCTGGACCATCTATTATGAGGAGGGAAGGGAGTATTTTGCATTCGACCAAATATTTGTGAACAGCGAATTGCGCCGCCGTCGCGGTCGCCGCAGTAAATGCGGTATCGTCGATTGTCCCGCCACAGCATTGGGGAGTGATCACCGCCCTGTGTGGTGCGAGCTCCGCTGAAATCCCTCCTATCAGTTCCGTTTGGTACCCGGTGCCAGGTAATTGAACTTGCGGATGTTGTCCGCCCAATTGGCAAATTGCTCGGCTCGCTTACCCGGACCGATTATTCGAGTGTTTTCCCCCGGGGACTCAGGCCATGCCGCTATACGGTCGGCTAGCTCTGCAGCCTCGCTAAATTGCTCGCCACGCATCAGCTGAGCGATGGCTCCTGAAGAGGCAAAATATAGCACAAACCATTGTTCTTCAGTCGGGGCGTCTGCCGATGGTGATTGAGCCACTCGCTCCACCAGCGACATGTAGTCTGCTACGGCTTGCTCTCTTTTGCCTGAACGAGCCAGTAGGGATGCATGCTGCAGTCGAGCGCGGGTCTGCCAAGCTTCCGGCAGAGGGTTGAGTTCAAAAATAAGATTGTTGGTTTCCAGAGCCTCAGCAATTCCTTCAGGGGTGCCGCGCAGTGTGAGCTCGTGAGCCTGAATACTGAGTGCCAGCGCTCTTTCGGTAATGGTGAGGGTGTTGTCGCGCAGTACCTCGGCAAGGATTACCTGCGCTTCTTTTCCACGGTTAATCCAAGCCAGCACGCGAGCCTGCAGCATGAGCGCTTTGTTGCGATAGGGGGACTTGATGTCTGCCGCCTCTTTGAAAAACTCTACCGCACGGGTGAGGCTTTCCAGTGAGCTGAGCCGCTCAGCCTGTCGACCGCATAGTAGTAGGGCTCGGGCTTTCATTTCGCCACTTGTGGCGGTCTCCGCCAGTTTTTGCAGAATTTGCATGGCTTCTACGTGGCGGCCGGACTCTGACAATCTGTAGGCCAGATTGATGGTGAGAATATCCCGAACTTCAGCTGTTTCAGTTGTCTGTACAGCCTTGGTAAGCAGGTCTATGGCAGATGGCACATCATCTCCGTCTATTTTGAGCTTTTCGACTGCGTGAATGAGCAGGGCATGGTAGCGTAGAGCCTGTTCGGTGCTCCAGTTCTTGCGTTCTTCCTTTGTGCTGGCTTGCAGGCGGAGCATCGCATCCCTTGGGGCTGTTTGCACGTCGAGTTCTGCCAGTTGCAGTGTAATTTCAATTTGCTCAGCCGTTGTTGGTTCCAGTAGTGCGGCCGATTCTATTTCAGCCCGAGCTTGGGCAGGATTGCTTTTTAAGATAAGTCCGGCATGGGTCAGAAGCAGGGCTCGGCGGGCTTTTACCGGCAGCTCTTTTGTGAGCAGGCTGTCAACCATAGCCTGATTTTTGCTGAGCACGGCGCTGTACATAGCATTGCACAGAGCCGTGGATTGTAGGTCAGATGATGCAATCTCTGCGCTCTTCAGGAACATTTCCGCTGTGGCGCTGTTGTCTTGGGGAGAACAGCAGGCTTTATAGAAGAGGTGACGGGGATCGGTGTCATCCTGCTTCATCATATTGAGGTAAAGGGTCGCCTGAGCAATATCACCACTCTGTATGAGCCTGCGAACTTGTTCACCGAGAATGAGTTGAGAAACCGGTTCGTTGGGTAGCTGATTTGCTGCGGTGTTGGCCAGTGTGGAGTCCTGCTTGTTGTAGTCGTTGCGCTGTAATTGCAGCTGTTGCAGTACGGCCATCGCCAGCGCGGCTCGATGAGGTTTGCTCAGCTCGCTGCTCCAATCGACCAGCTTACGATAGGTATATTCACTTTCGTTGAAGGCTCCGTGGGCATTCAGTCGACGGAAAGCCTCATCCAGAAGCGGGGACTCGGGATTGGCCGATATGAAGAGCATGAGCGTTTCTTCGCCCTTTCCTTCATCGTCTTCCATCTCCTCATCATCCTCGATGACTTCCTCTTGCATTTCGTTGTTTTTTGCCCGTGCGACTGCAGCTTTGTCGTAATAAATCTCAGCCAGCGCTAAGCGGGCGCGCTGTTTCATGATGAGGGGGATAGCCGGGGCAGATTCCATCTCCCTACAGGCATTGATTGCTTGCTCGAACATCTTCTGCCGGCGTAGCTCCTCGATATTCAGCAGGTCAACTACCGGTTGAAGGGTGGCATCCTCGGCTGCAAGTGCACGCAGCGGCTCCAGAGTGGAGACATCGCCGTGCGTTGTGTAGCGCAACTGATGTTCGGCCAGAGCTGCTTGGGCCAACGTGGCGATTTCCTTGTTGTCGCATGCGGTCAGAGGGGCGACATATTCCACGAAATCCAGTTGGGGGCTCAGCCAGGCGCAGTAGAGTATGCCCTTAGCCGCATAAGGAAAGAATACACTGTCGCTTGCCACTTCGCGGAACATGGTGACTGCTTGCGGTAGGCGGTTCAGCTCAACAAGAGCACGGCCTTTCCAGTACATAGCAGCAGGGGAGTGAGGCGCCAGCTGCAGTTCAGCCAGTGCCTCAGTCGCTTTGCCTTCCCGGAGCAATTGTTCAGCCACGGCTATGTCTTCCCCGGCTCTGCAGCTGAGAGCCAGACCTATGAAAGCGGTCAGAAATCGGAGCGTGTTCATGTTGTGTTATGCTTGCGTGGAGGCGGCGGAAAAAGTTAAGGCGTTTGCTTGTTGGCGGTATCTTCGGACCAGAGAAAGAGGTTGATGTAGCGCATGCCCGAGGCAGTGAGAGCAGCTGTTTTGCTGTTGCCTTTCACTCGGTTGACCGTGATATTCTGCTGCAGGGTGGGGCGGGGCTTGCAGCGCACAACCGCCGGGGTGGTTACCTCCTGATCTGAGGGGTAAATGGCGATGGGTATACCCTCTTTCGTGAATGCAATTTCCAGAGAACGTGCAGGCTGTCCCCAGCGCCCTTTGTACAGGAACGGATGGCGGCGCAGCAAATCCATCGTGCCACGACGGGGTACAATCACGCGGTAGTGTTCCTTCAGTCTGTTGAAATAACGGCTCAGGGAAAAAGGTTGCCCGTTTTTGCAGGCCAACAGTACATCGGCCCCATTGAATCCGACTAAGTTCAGACCGTTGAAGAGCCCATGCTTATTCTCAGGGGGTGTGACAATCAGGTCGTAGCCCGAGTTAATCATCAGGCAGATTTCCAGGTGCAGGTGAGCTCGGGTTTTGTTCAGTCCCACTCCGCTGTATCCCAATGTGCCGATTTTATCGCGGGGGGTAACGTGTTGTCCTTCCTGACAGCTGACGGCAGCCAAGTGGGCATACAGGCTGTAGATGGTGCCCTCAGGCAGGCGGTGTGCAATGACGATGTAACGCCCGTAATTGCTCTTGCGCGGGTCGGCGCTCACGTAGGCCACAATTCCCGGGGCAACGGGACGTACATCATCCAGTGGTTCGTTGTTGGCATCTCGCCGTATGGGCTTTACGTCGATTCCCTCATGCAGGCGGCTATAGTAAATCTGCCCATCGCTTGCGCGGAAGGGGTTGCGCACCATCCCCCAAGTGCCTCCCTGCCAAGGGGTGCTCTTTACTCCCTCAAAGTCGCGGTCGACATACATGAAGTAATCGTCCCCACCGGTGGTGTAGAGAGATTTATTATCGGTCGGCAGTTGGAACACAATGTTTTCTGCTGCCATGCTGAAACATGGCAGCAGCACGAAAAGTAGTGTGTACAGCAGGCCTCGCATGGCTTAACCGTAGATTTCACCTACTGTACGGCCGGTAAAGTCCCGAGTCTGGTTCTTCACGTCCTCCGGTTTCTTGGGCAGCGGGCGCGGGTTCTTCTTCTTGAACCTTTTCTTCTCCAGTTCGGGGTCAATCGGATCGACTGTCTCGGCAATCATCTTCAAATCGTAGCCGTTCAGGCCACCCCAAATAACCAACACGCCATCATTGACCGGTGCGATGCGCATGGGCTGCATGGCAAGCCCGTTCACAACCGGCAGCATGAGCATGCCGCTCTTTTCTATGGTGTTGTAGTAAAGTCGATTGCGCCACTCTTTCTTGGCATAGAGGGTTACACCGTATGAGCCATCGGGATTGAGGTGTGACTGGAACTTCTCGAAGTGATCCAGCGACATGATGGGCATGCGGGTGTAGGTTACGCCCTTGAACTTAACAATCATGCGAGCGCTGGCGCTGTCGGCTACCTCGGATACCGTGTTGGCATCCTGCACGAGGAAGAAGACCGGGTAGGCTCTCTGGGACTGCTGACAGCTACACACGACAGCAGCTGCTGCCAGAGTTGTGATGATAGAGTGAAAGATTTTCATATGCAAATGCAACAATACGCCCGCAACTCTAGCATATTTTCACCCGCTTGGCGAGTCAAAAATCAGCCACGCAGAAAACTGCGGCTCGAAATGCAGTAGTGAACGCCACTCCACACAGTCAGCGCCACGCTGGAGCACAGGAAAATGGCGCGTATCCATACACCTCCCACCCCGACGGAGAGGCTGTGAAGGGGCTCGGGCAGGTTGCCGGCATAGCCCAGATGCACCAGACAGGCGATGCAGAATGCCAATTGCAGGCCGGTCTTCCACTTGCCACTGCGATCAGCAGCCATGACAACGCCCTGTTCAACAGCCAGCTGGCGCAGGCCGGTGACCAGGAACTCACGGAAGATGATGAGGATGGTGACCCAGAACGGGCACATGCCTACGTAGGTCAGGTAAATGAAAGCTGCGCTCACCAGTATTTTGTCGGCCAGCGGGTCAATCAATTTGCCGAAGTTTGTGACAAGGTTATACTTGCGTGCCAGATAGCCATCCAGAAAGTCGCTGATGGCACCTGCCACAAATGCCCACAGGGCAATACAGTTGCCGATGGTTGTTGGTATGAACCACCAGCCCTCATACGCAACGTTGTCCATGGGGCTTACCCCATCAGCTGAGGGCGCCACTCCATCCACGGCCAGCGCGATGGCGAAGACGATGACGAGTGCAATGCGAATGAGTGTGATGGTGTTCGGCAGGTTTAACATGTTCGGCCGTATTTTACCCCCGCAGTGCGCGTCTTGCAAGACAAAAGATTGTCGCATGTTGACATAGAACACAACTTTTCTGACATACAATGAGCTTGCACCATGAATAGAATATGCTATACTTTGCGCCATGAACGCTTTTCGCATCACCATTCTTGCCTTGCTGACGGTTGCCGTGGGGGTTATGATATACGTTGTGTGTGTCATGCTGCCGGGTATGCAGGCGGATCAGAAGATTTACAATATCTCGCAGCAGTCGGCAAAGAATGAGCTTCAGGCCGCTAATCATCGCGAACGAGTGAGTGGCTATGGCGAAACAGCTGAGGTCGGTGGTTTGGCCGGCGCTGTCTCCGAGTCCGAGAAGGCTGATCGACTGGCTGAGTCTTCTGTACACGAGGCCGAGGAGCGTGCTGTGATTGAGGAAGCTCGCCGCAAGGTTGAGGCTGAGCAAGTGCGCGCGATGGAGGTAGCCGCAGCCGGTCCTCAGACAGATGGCGCCATTGGTCTGGTGACTGCATTCAATCAGGAGTGGCTTTCTATTCTCTTCAAACCGGCAGTGAAGGATGTGCTCAACGAGGGCGCAGTCGTTGCCGTGCGCCGTGATGGTGTGGTACTGTGCGAGGCTACGGTCGATTTTCATGATGAGGAATCCGGGCAGGTGGGCGCCACGCTGCGCCCACAGGAGTTCGGTAAAATCCAGATGGAGGTGGATGAGGACGCATGGCTGCCCTCCGTGGGCGATGAGGTGATTTACTCTCCCTTTGCCAGTGCTCGTGATTTGCAGCGCGAGAACACTTTCCTGACCCCGCAGCCGCTTACCGTGCCTGCTGCTCCCGCTGAGCTTCCTGCTGAACCCCAGCCCTGATATTTTCCCTGCCATGCCTGCGCGCCGCAAATCCCCGCTTTTCGACAATACCCCCACCTTCTCCTTCGAGTTTTTCCCGCCGAAGACAGAGGAGGGGGCCAAGGCTTTGCTTGATACGGTGGTGCGCCTGCAGGAGTTCCGCCCCAGTTTTGTGAGCGTGACCTACGGCGCAGGCGGTGGTTCTCGTGAGTTGACCCGCTCGGTGGTTCACGATATTCAGCAGCGTGGTATTCCCACGGTTCCACACTTGACCTGCGTGGGGCATACCGCCGCTGAGATTGAAAATATTCTCGAGGGCTATGCCAATGCCGGCGCCAGTGCCATTCTTGCTCTGCGCGGGGATCCTCCCCGCAATTGGACGGATTATGACCCGTCGAAGGACGCCTTCCGCCACGCTTCCGAACTGGTGCGTTTCATTCGTGAGTGGGAGGACCGCAATCGCTTGCCCAACCGCCTTACCATTGGTGTGGCCGGTTTTTGCGAGGGGCACCCCGACACGCGCAACCGCATTCGTGAAATGGACTACCTGAAGGCCAAGCTCGATGAGGGCGCTGACTACATCTGCACGCAGCTCTTCTTCGACAACCATGCTTTCTTTGATTACCGCGATCGCTGCCGACTGCTGGGTATTGATGTCCCGATTATCGCCGGCATCATGCCCGTGACCTCTATTTCCAGTATGAACCGCATGGCCGAGCTCTCTGCCGGTACCAATTTCCCCGCTCGCCTGCTGAAGGCTATGCTGCGCGCAGGTGGCGACAAGTCCAGCATTGAACGCATCGGTATCAACTACGCCAGTAACCAGTGTGCCGAGCTTCTCGATGCCGATGTCGACGGCATCCACTTCTACACCCTCAATCGCTCCAAAGCAACGCTCGAGATTTACCATAACCTCGGCATTAACAACTATTTTGATGTGGATCGTATCCACATGCTCAGCAACATTTACAAATCCTGAACCATGGAAACGCAAAAGAATACCCCCAATCCGGACGAAATGCCGCTTACTCCTGAGGAAATCAAAGCCATTGGCGAGATTGAGCTCGGGCCTGCAAAGCATGAGATTTTCCTCAACAAACACTACAAGAAACTCATCATCGGCGGTATCGCTTTCATGGTAGCAGCCAGTGCCGCTATCGGTTTCTATTCCTATAAGCAGGAGCAGAAGGAACTCGCCGGTGCTCTCGTGGTTAAGTCCATGGGCTCGGCTTCGCTGAACGGTGCTCAGCAGCCCTCTGCTTACGATGCCGCGGCGCTTGCTGAAATCAACAATCAGTACCCCGATACAAACTCCGCTGAGCTTGCCCGGCTGCTGGAGGCTCTTTCTCTGCTGACCGATACCGCTAAGGCTGAGATGGCCCTCTCTCAGCTCGAATCCATCGCTGCCACCACGCAGAACAGCCTCCTGCGTGCCCGCGCTCTGGCTTCTCTCGCTACCTACTACACCGGTGAGCAGAAAAACGAGCAGGCCACCGGTTACTGGAAACAGCTTATCTCCATGCCCGCTAACCCCTACAGTGCTCTGGCATACGTCTCCCTCGGTGACTTGGCCAAGCTCAGTGGTGATATCGAGGGCGCCCGCAATTTCTACAATCAGGTGCTCAGCGTATGCCCCTACAGCCCGCTGGTGCGTCACAATGTGGTACAGACCCGTCTGGACCTGCTCGAGGTAGATGCTCCGGTGGCAGTTGCTCCCCCTGCAGAGCAGACTCCTGCCCCTGCAGCCACCCCCGCACCGGCTCCTGCTGCAGTGGATAATCCCTTCGGCATCGATACCACCAATCCCTTTGGCGATACACCTGCCACCCCGAGCGCACCTGCTACCGGTGGCGAGTCTGACCCCTTCGGCGGGCTTAGCACCATGCCCGGTGGATCTCTCTGATTAAACCTGTAATCTCAACGAGCAATGGGACTCTTTCAGGACAACTTCTCCATGCTCTCGGAGCTGGAACGCCTGGCTGCCATGGTGCAGGACCCGGTGCGCGTGCAGGAAATCGGTGCGGATGAGTGGCCGCTGGCCATGATTGCCTGTGGGCTCGTGACCTGCAATGACCCCGACCGCCTGCAGGACAACCTGACCGCCTACGATATTTTCGCATCCAAGGTAGCACCGGCCGGTCGCAAGGGAAGTTTGGCTCAGCTGGTGCGCTTCATTACCGCCCGCAAGGGCGATGGCTGGCGCGCTCTCCTGCCTTACACCCTTGCCGAGCCCGAGCCGGTGCTCAGTCGCACAGCTGCCATGCAGCTGGCCACCCTCGCACAGCCCGGCGTAGACGATAAGCTCACCGGCGTGGCTGAGCTGGCTCGCCTGCTACAGACCCGTCAGGATGCCCCCGCTGCTGCGCTCGAAGCCTTGCTCAGCCTGAGCGACTTGCGCGTGCTGCCCTACCTCGAGCCCCTCTACAGGCTTGCACCTGAGCGCCTGAGTGGCATCATTGCAGCCATCAACCCGGCACCGAATCACCTCAGCTATACTTGGGTGATGGGGGCACTCGCAGCTCAGCCAGAGCTGGCCGAGCCTATTACCGCACTGCTGGAGCGCATGGCTGCTGCCACCACCGTGGTGATTGACCTAGTGCTGCCCATACCCACCTGGGCATACGAGAAACCCACACCCCAGCCTCTCCACGGCTGGCAGCGCGCCGAGTACTTCCCGCGCCTCCTTCCCGGGCTCTCCGCTCACCTTACCGAAGCGCAGATTCTGCGTCTTCGCACAGCTTTTGGCGCCTGAAGTCATACTTCAGGCTTGCCAATCCCTCCCCAATAGTGTGTAATATCCGGCACACACGGCCTCGTAGTTCAATGGATAGAACGGCCCTCTCCTAAAGGGCAGATATGGGTTCGATTCCCGTCGAGGCTATGTTCCTATTTTTCGCTAATTAGCGCAAGTGTTTATTACTCTTGCTTTTTGTTGTTTTATATTGCTAAATTAGCGCAGCGGTTTGAGCGAAAATTGAGCGAATCGCTGAGCGAAAATGAGCGAAAAATCTAATTTAGCAATTTATGAAGAATAACCATGTCGTAAGTGTCAGTTTGGCGGCTGAGGCAAAGTCTCCGTATTGGGTGGCGCAGTGGTCGTTGTCGAATGGTAAGCGGATGAAGAAGTCTACTAAGGTACCGGTGGCTGGGGGGATGTTTAAGGGGGAGAGGTTGAGTAAGCCGCAGGCGCGTAATCGCGCGCTGTTGGTGGCGCAGGCGCTGGCGGAGGAGGCTTTGCATGAGTGCGAGCGCGCGGATAATATGACGGTGCGGGAGTTGTTCGATACGATGTTGGAGGGTAAGTTGGGGCGTTTGTCGATGGCGACTTACAACAATGCGCGGACGACGTATGCGATGTTTTGTTCCTGGTTGGGCAAGCGCGCAGGGGAGCCGTTGCGGTTGGTGACGAGGGCGGATATTAAGCAGTGGGTGACGGATAGGCGCTGTGAGGTGCGCTGCAAGACGGTTCAGCATGGGTTGTATGTGCTGCGTGCTGCTTTCAATTGGGCGCTGGATGCTGAGTTGATTGGGCGAAATCCCTGCGACCGGGTGCAGGTGCCGCCGGATGGCAAGGATGAGCGAGTGGTGCATGAGGCGTTTACGATGGATGAGGTGCGGTTGTTGGTTGATAAGTTGCCGGATGAGTGGGCGGCGGCGGTGCGGTGCTGTCTGGGGACGTATGGGCAGAGACTGGGGGATATTCGCCATTTGCGCTGGGAGCAGTTTGATTGGGAGCGTAGGGTGGTGCGTATGACGACGGGGAAGACGCGCCGCTTAATGCATCAGCCGATGTTGGAGGGATTTTTTCAGTGGGCGCAGGAGCGCTATGCGTGGGCGCAGGAGCAGGGCGGGGAGGCTGCTGAGTGGGTGTTGCCGAGGTTGCGGCTGCATAGTAACCCTAGCCAGGAGTTTACGCAGTTGGTGCGTTTACACGGTATCGGTCTGCAGGGGGCAGGTGGTCTGGGCAGGCGACGTACCTGGCACAGTAAGACGTTCCATTGCTTGCGCTCTACGGTGGTGACGATGTTGCATGCCAGTGGGGTGAGTGAGGGGATGGCGATGGAGCTGGTTGGGCATGATTCGCGTGAGGTGCATGCGATTTATCTCAGGCCGACGACTGAGCAGTTGAGGGGGGCGGCGGAGCTGTTGCCGGGTATGTGAAGTGCGGAGAAAAAAGCCCCCTCGGTGGAGGGGGCTATGGCGTTATTCTTCAGATGAATCCTCATTATCGACGAGGTTGGTGTCGGGATGCCGATGTGTTGCTGGAGGTGTTTGCTTGCACTTGCCAGATGTCGCAAATTGAGATTTAAGAGCACTGACTAGTTCTTTTAAATCATCTAATTTTTTGTTCATTTTGTAATCGGCTAATTTTTCTTCCGCCTGATACTGAACATTCCTTAAATCCCTTATAGTTATAAGCCTTTTTTTCTGGGCTTCGTATGTATTATTAGCATTCCAATAAAGTATCCTTTGCAGTGCGCGAGCTGCAAGTAGAGGGAGCAATAGGAACAATGGAAGAAAGCCAAAATCGTTTAGCTTGGTGATTATTGCATAGAAGAGTATAAGAACGGAAAAACCGCAGAGTCTACGGGTCCACTTTTCAATGCGCGATAACCACTTGCTAAGATAGAGATGCTGCTCTTTTATATCCTTTCTGCATTCATCAAATGCAGTTTTCACAATATCTGTATCTTCGAATACAATACTTTTCGCTTTGTTAATAAATTTTTCCGTTTCTTTGATTTCATTTTCGAGTTCCTGTTTCTTTTTAGATGGCGGTGCAATTAGATAGTCTCGGATTTTAGTCGATACTGTGGCTGATGACAAAATGGTAAAAGTGAGACCTATAAATAATTCATTCCCGCCATTGATGTTAGACCAGCACTCTTTGATAAATTGTAGAGCGTGTGTTGAGCTTGTCGCCAGAATAAACATAGTATGATTGCGTTATCTGTGAAGTTACGTTGCGTAGCTCCACATTATCTTAAAGAGTTTGTTCATCATCAGAGCTCTATTTTTTTGTGCTTCTGTTTGGGTACAGGCACATACAAGAGCAGTTTTTTCCATTTCATTTGTTTCTATGCGGTAGCGTTTGCCATCAACAACAATGAAGTGAGGTATCTCCATAGATTTGCCCAAGCTTCGAAATGCGTGTTTTTCTCGCAAGAAATTTGCGAGATTAGGACAATCTATTTCATTACTTTCAGTTAAAACCTGAATTTGGGGAGTTTGCTCAGTGTCTTTTTCTGCCATTGCCTTTTCAAATACATCTTTAAGCTCTCCATATACCAGATGGTTCAGGTGACCACAGTAGATGTATACTGATTCTTTTGCTGATGCTATGAATTCTTTGATGATAATAGCCGCGTGACGTGCGCTTTTATTTCTGAACACTTCGCCGTCACACTCCTCTATGCGGCGTCGAATTTCTGCCGCATATTGTTTAAGATCAGGCTGTTCTTGGTGGAGCATAATGAGAAATATTTTTAGTTTATGGTTACTGGCGTTTTGCCAATTCTGCGGTAATTTTAGCAATTTGTGCGTGCTTTACAAGAAAAAATAGGCTTTTTGTTTTAGTTTTAATAAGCGCAATAAGCGATTTTTGATTAAAAACACAAGATGTTGTATGGGGTGGATGTAGCCGACATATTGGTATGACAGAAATAAATGTTGCTTTTGAATGCGGATTATAGGGTGGTTTGGGGCGGTGTCAAGGGGTGGAACGTGGCGACGGTGGTGTTTTGGCATAAAAAGGCCCCGCTTCGGCGGGGCTTTTTGCGTTCAGGGGGCGGTGTCAATGGGGAGTATGCGGTCGGAGTGTATTTTGAGTTCGTCTGTGATATGCTGCGTGTCCATTTGTACGCAGTAGACTCTCAGGCCTTCTCGGCGGGCTAGTTTGAGGGCGGGTACCATGTCTGAGTCTCCGGTGATAAGTACGATGGTCTGGACGTTTTTTCTGATGGCCATGCAGGCGATGTCCATGCCTATTCGGAGGTCGACACCTTTTTGTTTAATATCCGGTTTTATGTCGTCTGCAGTGAGGATGACGGAGTTTTGTGAGGGGGCTTTATCTGACGGCCAGACTTTGGGTTTGACCGCCCATGTGTTTTGCTTGAGTTCTCCGAGTCTCAGAGCGAAATCCGGAGCTTGCGAGAGGCTGGTGTGGAGTCGGTGGGCGCGTTTTGCCAGGTCTGAGTTGCCAAGGTCTATTTGAGCTTTGCTGATGGGGTTGGTGATTTTAGTTTGAAGTGGCGGGGCGTCGTAGTAGTAAATGCGCAGTAGTTCTTTGCCGTGAAATTCCGATGTGTTTCGGATGCGGTCTGTGACTCGTATGACGTCTTCTGCTGTGGGGTAGGCTTGTTGGTTGCTGTTGTATATTTTTGTGAAGTAACCGCCGTCTATAAGGATGCTGTATGTGTGCTGCATGTTTATAGGAGAGAATGAGGGGCAAGCTGTGTAGCTTGCCCCTCTGGTTTAAAGGTGGTGACCCGTGCCATCGGTTCAGGATTGGGTACCTGATTGTATAGTTACCGAAGGTCTTGGGTCTATTATATGAACCTTCCTTGCAACGCCATTGTAACGGTTGCGGAGTTGGTTGTCAATTTTTTTTGCACTTTTTACACTAACGGCTCTTTTTATCCCGCATGTTGAGGGGCTTTTTTGTGGGCTAGTTTAGCCGAGCTTCGATTGGTTTTCGGATTGTCTAGGGAGTTCGCCTCTTGTCTAGGGAGTTGGGGGCTTAGTGAAAGCAGTGCTCTATAATGTTTTTAATTTTTTCTTTTGCCTCTGTAGTTAAGCCTACCATTTTTTTTATAATTCCATTATAAAGTAAGAAACACTCATGGCTGATTTTATCGTTTGAACTTATAATTTCAGCTACTATGAAGATGTGATTATGAAATTGATAACTGAAAATATTTACAAACGCTAATTTATATGAGGTTAGATAACATCCAGATAATGACTCCATTTCTGATAAGTTCTTAGCTACTATCTTTGCTATATCCCCTGGTCGATTCATGTCTAGCTGTGACCATTCTGTCAGTTTGTTATTGAATATGTACGAATAACTGCCTGAAATTTGATGCTGTTCAAGTGAATAGATTGTGTCAGGAATTAAATAAGAAAAACTCTGCGGAGAAAAAACAGCTCGCGTTACGTTTACATTACTTATATTAAGAGTTTGCAATATAGCCTTTATGTTGGAACATTCGTGAGGTGAATGTACGCCTAAAATTATATGTGATAAATGTTTAAATATAATGTTATTGTAAAAACAGATGTTTGTATAATTTTCGCTTGTTTCATATTGGGCTTGTTCTAATGGTATTGCTATCCGGTATTCTTCTTCATGAGCCCATTCTATTGCTTTTCTATGTAGTAAGGATAATGTGTCGTTTCCTTTAAATCTATTTTCTCTATATTCGACAGCGCGAATTATTTTACTTGCTTTTTCGACGGTATAATTATCATCGAGCAGCCTATATTGTCCTTTTTTTATTTTTTCAACAGGAAAATCAAAGGCTAGGCATGCTCCTTTACTGCTATCAGCATAATACCCCCACATGGCAGAGCTGTCACATCTACAGGAAAGGCAGATGTAGCCATACCCTTTGATTTCTTCGCTTTGTGTTTCTTTGTTTTGCTGGACGCATTCAGTTACATCGTTTGTATTCCAAGGTTTTGAAAGATGAATCCTTTTTGATGATAAGAGCGGTATTAAAGATTCAGGTTTAACATACAGATATAATCTGATATACGTAATCTCTAATAATTCATTCTCCTCTTTGTTTATCCCAACGATTGGCTCTGCAAAGGTGCTGCCATTTTGAGTTTTTCCTTTAGGCTTCATGGCAGTTTGCATCATTGTTTCTTCAGTTGTGAGAGGATGGCTTCTAGACCAGCGGTGGCGATTGCTAGCTTTTCAGTTAGCTTTGCTTCGCGGGCTGTTGGCGCGAGCGGTGAAGTAGATGAATCGGTCGGAGAATTAATGCCGAGTAGCCAGTCAATGGAGACGCCGAGAGCTACGGCAATTCGGTAGAGTTCGTATGTGTCGGGTATTCTTTCGCCTGTTTTGTATCTGGAAAGTGTTTGTTCTCTTATGTTTGTGTGTTCTGCTAGGTCTTTTTGACGCAGGCCTGATGAACCGAGCGCTTCAGTGAAGCGCGCAGAAAATTGCTCGCAAAGTGCATTTTTTTCTTGCATTGTAATGAATCGCGTGGTTAAATAATGCCGTAACCGCTAGACTGGTGACGCAGGAAGCGCGGTTACGATAACGGTATAGTATCAAAAATGAATCGGGAAAGCAATAAAGATGTGGCGGTTACGGCGCGGTATTTGGCCGATAAGGGCTATTCGATAACTCGCGCGGCGCAGAATGTAGGGTGTAGTCCTGCTCACCTGGCGAGGGTGTTGCAGGGGGAGCGGGTACCTAGCGCGGCTCTGCAGGAGAAGCTGCTGGCTCTGCCGAAGCTGATGCCGGTTATGTGCCGGGTGGAGTATTGAGAAGTACGAGGTACGAGTTACGAAGTACGAGCAAATGGAGGTTCAAGTATGGAAGGCATCCTAGTCTTATTATTAATATTTCCAGGCACCTTTGCGTTCATTACGTGCATGGCGCTTGTCGATGTAATAAAAAGAAAGAAAGGAGAGCAGGGGGGTATGAGAGGTTCATTAAAAGAATTGCGGGAATCGCTGGCGACCGACAATATGTTGCTACTTGCGTCGATGCTGGACAGTGGTGATGTGCGGATCCACGAGAATAGTCGGGATCTTGGCGGTAATCTGTTGATTCGGGTCCAGGTGGAGGACATTTGCCTGAAGGTTTATAAGGAGTGCGGTTTATTTGGGGCTGTTTATCGGCTTGCCGGTGAGAGACTTACTCCCAAATTGAAAGAGAAACTGCTGCAGAAGATTCGGGATTGCCGTGCTGTGCGGGAGAGAGAGTTGATTAGTATCGAGATTGCGACGATTAGGGCGAAAAGGGCGTACGTGAATAGCCGAAATAATTTTTTAGGGGAGTAGTTTTATGGAGAATGCAGTAAATAAAAATGCCGCGGCTTGTTGCAGCAAGCGCGCGGCGGGGATTACGAGGGAAGCCGGCTGGTTTGGCTCAGCTCTGGTTGCGAAGTTCGAGGAGAAGTTTTTGCAGGATGGCAATGACTTGCTCGGTTTCTCCGGGGGTAAGGATGACGGTGTCGTTTTCTCCCTGGTAGATTACGATGTTTCCTTCTTCGTTGATTTTGATTTCTGCCCCGTAGCTTGGGGGGATGGTGTAGGAGGTCATGCTTATACTGTATCTTTTAAGGTGCGCGGTGGCAAGGTTATTTCGTATGAGGTGCGGGGACGCGGTAAGTATGAGGTGTTTGTGAAGATTCTGCCGCAAGGGCGGGATGTTAAGAATTCTTGATTAATAAGTAAGGAGAGCTGAGTTTATGGATTTGAGTGGAGTTTCATTTTTGAGTGGCTTTGCTGCCGGTGTTGGAATCGGGTTGTTTGTATCGTGCTTTGATGCAGCGTGCGATAAAAAGCAACAGGCGGGTGTGGATATTGATGAGCGCTTTGGTGGAGTTGCGGTGAAGAATAATTGGGTTAATTGGTTAGTCTTTGCCGTAAAAGTGCTGCCGGGCGATGGGGCTGAGGGTGTATTCTCGGAGGTGTTGGACGGTTCCGCTTGCGCTGAGGAAGCGTATGCCTGTGGGGATAAGGATGCCGGTGTCTACAAGGCGCTGGGTGCTTTCTTCGTCGCAGGGAAGAAGGCCGCAGGTGAGGCGTTTGGTGGTAAGGGGGCTCAGCGTTTTGCGCTGCTCGTCTGTGAGGGATTGGAGGGCGCGGTGTGTGCGGGTGGCTGTGGTGCGCTGTCTAAACTTTTCCGTGAGTATGTGTATGAGCCTGTAAGTGAGGTTTATGGTAAGGTCGAGTGCGCATATAGTGAAGATGATCCCTGCCGTTGTCTTGTGGTTGTGTGCGATGTGAGCCAGTCCGAGTTGGGCGAGGTGTTGCTGGGGTGTGAAGAGGAGGATGGCGCTAAGGGTGCCAAGCAGCCATTTGTTCTTTGGCGTGATGATGAGTTGAAGAAGTTTCTTGATAAAGGTAAGCCAGGTTATGTCCATGGCGATAGTGTAACAGTTTTAGGTTAAATTTACAAGGTTGATACAGGTTATGGCTGCGTATAGACGAAAGGATGGCAGGCCGCTGGCTGCTGATGAGACGGTGACGCTGGTGGAGCTGAAGGGTTTTGAGTATTGCAAGTTGCCGACGTTGGCGCGGACGCTGGATATTAGTGCGAATCAGTTTCGTATGGTGCTGGATGATTTTTGCCAGACTCATGAGATTCGGATTCTGGAGTTGGGGCCGCGTATGCAGTTGGTGAATGTGCGTGATTTCCGGCGTGCTCTGGTGGAGCGTTGCCATGTGCGCAATGGGCTGAGGAAGGAGTTGGTTTGATTTACGAGTTACGAAGTACGATTTACGAATGGTTATGAAGACGATGTTGCAGTTTATGTGCGGGGCTTTTGTGCTGGTGTATGTGCCGGTGTGGGGGAGTCTGCTGATGGCGGATTTTGTGGAGTCTCGCAAGAGCCGTGTTCCGGAGCCGGTGCAGGGGCGTGTGGAGCCGACGGGGGCGACGCCGGATTGTGTGCGTGCCGGGGTGGAGTATGATAACACGTTGCCGCCGACAATGGAAAGGACTAGTTACGAGTTACGATAGACAAGTTTTATGAGTAGGAGGAAGATGGTTAGGGCTGAGCGAAAGTTGCTGAAGAAGGCGGGGTTCGGCAGGGAGTATAAGGAGATGGGAGCTCTGGCGTGTGCGCTGGAGGAGGTGAAGAATGCGCCGTATGTGCCGGGGTATGCTGTGGAGGCGGATGTGGCGCACGGGGTGCGGACGCGCCGGAGGGTGCGGCGGCTACGCCGGGAGCGTATGGGGCGGGTGATGCGGCGTATGCTGGTGGTTGTGGGGTTGTATGTGGGGGCGTTGCTGGTGGTGGTGCTGGTGGTTGGTGGTTTGTATGAGTTGCTGATGGAGTAGTTTTCTTTGTGTAATACCCGTGTTGATGTACTCTCCGCCTGGCCCGGGCGTTTGAAAGGAATGGGCGATATCCGCGTGTAGCATAATAGGTAATGCGCCGAAGCTCAAATGGGGAGTGTGTAGGAGATTTCGGTTCGAGTCCGATTCGCGGCTTTCACGCGAGGTGCGTGGACTTCATAAGGTATAAGTTCCGCTGCGCAGCAGGGCGTTTGAAATCTGCTGCAGTTTAACCTGTGGGACTAAAGTCTCACGCTACGAAAATAATACTATGACAGATACAATGAATAATGATGGGCAGGCTGTTACGGCTTGCGAGGTGCAGAAGCTGAAGTTCAGCGAGATTTGCAAGGCTATAAGGGAGCAAGCTGTTGAGTTCGATGTGCCGGGTATTTTGCTTGGCGCGGATGGTTCGGCGGTTTGTGCTCAGGTTAAGGTGGATAAGGAGAATGAGCTTTATACGTCTGTTTTCCGTATGGCTGCCAGTACTTTCTGTCGGATGGTTACGGATGCGATGCTGGTTCAGCCTGCTGCTTGGGGTGTGCTGGGTGAGTGGCATGCTCGGCATATTCAGGCTCAGGTGCATAGGGATAATATCAAGGATTTGCTGGAGACGATTGAGAAGGCTTAATGAAAGGAGCTGAGTTATGGCTGTTCAAAAGAAGATTATGCCGACGGATTCTCCTGCCGGGGAGAGGTTTTTCCAGGCGTTGAGGGATTTGCACGATGGTGAGTTGCTGCGGCAGTTGGATGAGGGTATTACTGAGTTGACTGCTGCGGTGATGGAGACGGGTGGCAAGGGGCACTTGACGCTGAAGGTTGCTGTGAGCAAGCTGGGTAAGGAGCGCCAGGTGGGTGTGAAGCCGACGCTGAGTCGCAGTATTCCGCAGGAGGAGACGCGCTTGCGTTTGCTGTATGCGGATGAGCATGGGCGGTTCTGTGTGGATGATCCTGCGCAGGGGGTGTTTGATTTTGACGCTCCGCGTAAGGTCAATGTTACTTCGGTGGAGGTCGCTGCAGAGGGCGAGGCGCCGGTGAAGGTGAAGATTAACTGATTTATTTAAGACTATGGAAAATACGAAGATTGAGATGGCCGGTGATATGAGCATGGATTTGCTGACGCCGGGGATGACGAAGGAGATGGTGCCGGGGCGTGCTGCTATCCGCCACGATTCCTGCAATGTGATTGACCTTGCACGCTATGCTGACAATCCGTACCGTGCTGCTGGAACGGTGGAGCTGCTGATGCTGCCTACGTTCGTGGAGTATGTGCGTTACCGTGGTGGTTCGGCAGTTGTTTTCGTTGATAAGAATAAGGCTGTGGCTGTGTTCAATGCATACAGTTGGGGTGACGATGAGGCTAAGTTTGTGTTTGCCTACACGCCTGAGTGGTCGGAGTGGACAAGAAAGGACCGTAGCTGGATGTCGCAGGAGGAGTTCTGTGATTTCCTGGAGGAGCAGGAGGCGGTGATTCAGGAGCCGTGCGGTGTGGAGTTGCTGGATTTGGTGGCGAATTTCCGTCAGAAGAGTTCGGTGGAGTTCAGCCGTAGTTACAGAGGGGCGGATGGTCAGACTTGTGTGAGTTACCAGGAGCAGAAGACGGGTGCGAACCGCGATATGGCTCTGCCGAGTGTGTTTGTGCTGCATTTGCCGGTGATTAAGGGGGCTGAGAGCATGACGACGTATGAGGTGAAGGCGAGGTTGAAGGTGCGTATTGATAAGGATGAGAAGACTCTGAAGCTGCGCTATGAGCTGATTCGCCCTGACTTGCCGGTTGATAATGCGGTGAAGGATGTTGCGGATTACCTGCGTGAGCAGTTGCCTGCTTGCGCTGTGTATGAGGGCATGGTTCGCAGAACGCCCTATGACGTGCTGTGCATGAGGTAGTTTCCTGTCATAGTTGAAGCCGGGAGCGCACCTGCCTGGGAGGAGAAAGTGGTGCATTATTTGCCCTGTGCCTGGGCTACGCGATGAGAGAGCTAGTGGTAATGGTCGCGTGCGGTGGGTCGGTGCCACCGGCAGGGATTCCCATAAGGGGGTTAACCAATTAACTAATTCAAACTATGACAGATACGAATAATATGCAGGGGGCTCTGACTAAGAGCCAGAAGAATGCGGAGCTGGGTAATAATCTGGAGGCTCTGAGTACGGAGATTCAGCGTGCGTGGATGGTGCAGGGGAATTTTACCCGAGCTATTGCGTACGGTATGGCTGTGGCTAATCTGCGCGAGGCTCTGGATGAGAAGGTGATGAAGGCTCTGCTGAAGTTGAAGAACAGTAAGCTGGGTTTCCGTACCGACGAGACGATGAATCAGCCGTACCCGATGCAGTTGGTGCGCGATTGCATTATTGATGCTGCGACTCTGGGGCTGCAGTGTGTGGGCAATCAGTTCAATATTATTGGCGGCAATATGTATGTGACGAAGGAGGGGTTTACGTTCCTGCTGCGTCAGTTGAGTCAGCAGGGGGTGCTGCGTGATATGAAGTTTATTTACCATCCTGCGGAGATTAGCGAGAGTTCGACGATGGGGACGGCTCGCAATGGTGAGCAGTACCAGAAGGTGGAGCGCGAGGGGCGTGTGCTGGTAGAGGTGAGCTGTGTGTACCAGGGCAAGGCTATCCGCGAGCAGCTGGAGTTTGTGATTCGCGTGAACAAGGGTATGAGTCAGGACGCTGTGCTGGGTAAGGCTGAGCGCAAGGCGAAGGCTTGGCTGTACAATTTCCTGACGGATCAGGCGATTTCTGATGGTGAGGCTGAGGTTACTGACGAGCCGGTGATGCGCGATGTGACGCCCAAAAATGTGGTGAAGCCGGCTTTTCTGGGTGGGGCTGCTGATGGCGGACTTCCGTCTTCGCTCCAGAGGAGCTACGCCGAGACGGGGAAGTCCGCAGCTCCGATGGAGGATGTGGCCGACGAGATTCCGGGGCTGGAGCCGGAGGGCGAGAGTGTGCCGATGTTCGGGCAGATGATTTGAATGTTGAATGTTGAATGTTGAATGTTGAATGTTGAATGTTGAATGTTGAATGTTGAATGTTGAATGTTGAATGTTGAATGTTGTTATGAATGCTGATGATGTGAGAAAGGGTTTGCCGAGTGCGAGTGGGTTGCAGCGGTTGGTGCTGTGTCCTGGTTCATGGTTGGCTGAGAGGGCTTGCCCGGAGGGTGAGCAGAGTGAGGCTGCAGCGATGGGTACGCGCTTGCACAAGCACATGGAGGAGGGGACCATGCCGGAGGACGCTGAGGAGGCGGAGGCTGTGGCATGGTGCCGGAAGTTGGAGGAGGAGCTGGCCGTGGTGCACACCGGTGCTGCAGAGGTGCTGTTCCGTGAGGTGCGGTTGTTTGATGGTTGCCAGCGCTTGAGCGGGCAGGCCGATGTGGTGTTTGCCCGTGACGGTAAGGCTCTTGTGCTGGACTATAAGTTTGGGAGAGGGGAGGTTGTGAGCGCTGAGGCTAACTGCCAGTTGTATGCTTTGGCTCTGCTGGTGTTCGACAACTATTCCCACATTTCGGAGGTTTACGCGGGTATATTGCAGCCGTTTGTGAGCCGTCAGACGCCGAAGATGGCGCGCTTTGGGCGTGCGGATGCTAAGGCGTTGCGACAGTGGCTGTATGCTCGCTTGGAGGAGGCTGCGAAGCCGGGTGCGAGGTTGTGCCCTGGTGAGACTCAGTGCAAGTATTGCCGGGCGGCGGCGAGTTGTCCTGCGCTTGGCTTGCAGGTGCAGAAGGCTGCGGGTATGGAGCTGACGCGCTGGGAGTCGTGGAGTTTGGAGGACCGCAGGCGTGCGTGGGATGCTGCGCGGTTGGCGAAGAAGTATGTGGATGCGATTGAGCGGAAGGTTCGCGCTGATTTGGAGGCGGGTGTGGAGATTCCCGGGCTTGAGTTGGGTGCGGGCAAGGCGAGCTTTACGGTGGCGGATGCGGGCGGTGCTTTCTCGCAGTTGAATGCGTTGCTGGATGTGACCGGTGAGGAGTTTACGAAGTGCTGTTCTGTGAGTATCTCTAAGCTGGATAAGTTGGTGCATGATAAGTTGGCTGCCCAGGCTCCGGAGGGTGTGAAGCAGACGACGAAGGCAAGCAAGGAGTGGCTGCGCGAGACGCTGGCGGATTACGGCAGTGTGAAGTGCACGGCGGGAACCATCAAGGAAAGATGAAAGTTGAAAGTTGGAAGTATGAGTTCGACGTTTCATTTTGAGGGGGCACGTGTGGTGCAGAAGCCGGAGCTTTGCTACAGGTTTGTGGGGGGCGAGGATAAGCCGTATGCGGATGTGCTGCTGGAGGTGCGTTTGCCTGCTGATAGGGCGGGCAATTCGCAGCTGAGTGTGGTGGAGGTGGAGTCGTGGCTGAAGGTTGCGGAGGCTGCGGTGAAGCTGAATGCCGGTGATGTTGTGAGTGCGAGCGGTTGGGTGAGCGGGCGTAGTTATGTTGACCGGAATGGTCGGCAGCGCTATGCGGTTCGCCTGCGCTTGAAGGGTTTAACGGTTCAACGGAAAGGGGCAAGCCATGATGGTGGTGAAGAGTTGGGGTTCTGAGGGGAAAAAGCAAGAACGGCTTACCCATGACAGGCAAGCCGTTCTCTTCAAAATGAACATCTGCGGGACCCCTCCCGCGGATGACCGGATTAAAGCATATTTCTGATTCTATGTCAATACTTTTTTCAAAATGGTATAAAGATTCGCCCCGCCTCGGCGAACCGGGCGGGGCTGGTCTTCACCGCAGCAGTTGGACTGTCTTGACGAGGATGTCGAGTATGTACCAGACAATCGCGAGGATTGTCACTGCTTTGGTGGGGGTGGGTTTGATGTTCATTTTGTGTAAATGCCGCACCCTCACAGCACCACGCCGCTTGGGGCGGCGGGGGGATTATATAGCAGGGGCTATGGCTGTCAAGTTGGTAAATCTGTTAACTAATGTATATGTATGAAAACTGTTAAAACGAAAGGTGCGCCGATTGAGGTGCTGTATATGGACGAGGCTCGGCGGGTGAGTAGTGCAGCTACTCGCCTGCTGGCTGCGGCCAATGAGGGCAACAAGTGTGCTATGCTGGTGGAGGCTCATACGCTGCTGGGGCAGGTGCGAAGTCTGGCGGAGTCGCTGGAGGCGAAGCTGAGGGCGGAAGGGAGATATTGCAATGACTGAGAAACAACTCAAGGAAGTAAAACCCGGCGATAGACTTCTCATTCACGTGGAAGTTTTACGGCATGACCCGAAAGATTATGGCATTGACGTGGGAACCGTGCACCCCGAAGACGGTCATATAATAGGCACGGTATTTTTTGCCTATTGTGAAGCCAGCGCGATAACAGCAGAAGCCTACTCAGCGCAAGAAGAACCATATGGAATCTGCTGCTATTCTGGGGAGCATGGCACTTTCTGGGCAGTGGAGCACGTTTATGGTGGAAGGGTCGCAACCTTTTTCACCCACGCTTTGCCTGACGCTCAGAAGAAAGCGGTAAAGCTGCGTGACAAGCTGAATTATTTATTCAACAAAGGAAAGGAGCAGGAATGAAAGAATACCGAGCCGAGCTAATATCAACATATCTCAGTGTAACTTACGCTCTAAATACAACAATCAATGCTCTCGTGCAAGAAGGGTGGGAACTGGAGTCTATGCATCCGCTGTATCGAAGCAATGACGCAGAGATAAAGAGAGAAATTCTGTTGTTATTTTCACGAAATAGAAAGGAGCAGGAATGAATGGTGATTTTGTTTTGACGGTGGTGCTGGCGCGACCGGGGCGGGTGTTGAGCCCGAATAGTCGGTCGCATTGGACGGCGAAGCAGCGTGTGGTGCGTGAGGCGCGTGGCCGTGCGCGGTTGCTGATGCTGAAGAATAAGCGCGAGGTTGAGATGATGTGTTTGCTGCCGGAGGGCTGGAGGCCGACACATTATGATGTGACGTGGTTTTTCTGGGGTGGGACGGGGCCTGATGCGGATAATGCTCTGGCGAGTTGCAAGGCGTACTTGGATGGGTGCTGTGATGCGCTGGGGGTGAATGACCGTGTGCTGGATTGCGCGGGGATTCACCGTGTGAAGGATAGGGGACGGGATGGTACGGTGTTGCTGAGGTTCTGGCGGGACACTGTTGCGCCGATGCAGACTGAAGTCTGCGGCTCCGATAGGAAGGATGAATGATTATGGCGAGCTGGATTAAGGTGCAGGTGACGCTGCCGGAGAGTCCGAAGATTTTCCGGTTGGCGAGGTTACTCGGGGTCGGCCGGATGGAGGCTCTGGGCTATGCTGTGCGCTGGTTCTGCTGGTTGGATTCGTACTGTGCCAATGGGTCAACGGAGTTGACGGAAGAAGACGTGGATGCGTTAATTGGCAAGTGTGGAATCACTCGTGCGTTTTGTGAGTTGGGGTGGGCTGCGGTGGATACTGCGGGGTATGTGCTTGTGCTGGAGTTTGACAAGCATAATGGGGAGAGCTCGAAGAAACGCGCTGAGAGCCAAGCGAGAGTGGCAGCTATGCGAGAACGGCAAGCAGAAAAAGACTCGTGTAACGCAAAAAGTGTAACACTTGCGTTACCAGAGGGAGAGTATAATATAAGTAATAATAATGTAGTGGGTAGTTCCACCGGTGTTATAGGCGCACCGGCTGAGCCTGCCCCCACTCCCGATGTGAATGATGAGGGTTTTCGCTACTGGCTGGCCGCTTTGTGCTCGGCTCACCCGAGTGCCAGTAAAAGCCTGTACCTTGCGCCTGATGTGCTGAAGGCGGCTAAGGCTGCGTTTGTGCGTTGTCCCGGTGCTGCTGCTCAGGCGGAGATGCTGACGGCGTATTTCAGAGATGGGCGCTTGGCTGAGCACCGGTTCTATGCGCCGAGGGGGCAGCGGAAGTACTTCGAGGATTTGGAGGATGTGCTGGCGCATGCTGAGCGTTGGCGCAAGTGGTCTGGCTGGAAGCGCAAAAAGGCTGCTACGGAGCGTGCCAGAGCCCAAGAAAGGGCTAATGCGGTACAGGATGTGCCGGATGCTGTGAGTGCTGAGGAGGCGGAGGCGGAATTTGCGGCGATGAGAAAGGAGTTGAGGCCATGAAGGATGAACGTAAAGAAGTGATTGAGGCATTGGCGTGGGATTTGGTGGCTTGCGGTGGCCAACCGCCACTGCACCCAACGACGTGTGCGGTGATGCGTATTCTGTATGTGTTCCAAGTGGTGCCGTTTTCGGTGTTTGCCGGGTTGATGCCATGCGACACTGAGACGACTCGGCAGCAGTTGCGACGGTTGAAGGCGCAGGGCGTTGTTGATCGGCTCGTTGTTCGGCAGCGGGGACGGCACGCTGTGTGTTTGTACGCGCTCACTCCCGAGGGGCGGCGCGTTGTGAAGCTGTGGGAGCAGGCCAGAAACAGGTTGCTGTCTGCGGTTAATCGAGAGTTACGGAAAGTCTAAACATGAGCAAGGAGAAGTCGAATAAGGGGTTGTCGGCGCAGCAGAAGATGTTCTGCAGGTTGATTGCTGTTGAGGGTATGAAACAGGGGCCTGCTTATGCGCAGGCGTTTGGTTGTAAGGGGAATAGTGCGGGGACGCTGGCGGGCAGGCTGTTGAAGAAGGTTGAGGTGCAGCGTGAAATTCAACGTTTATCAACCAGGGCTCAACAGGTGGCTGAGGCGGCGGGGCTGTGGAGTAAGGCTGAGAGGATGGAGAGGTTGCAGGAGTGGGCGGAGCGCTCGGCTGAGGCGGGTGAGATTAATGCTGCGGTGAGGTGTGTGGATGTGCTCAATAAGATGGATGGGGCGTATGAGCCGCAGAAGTTGGAGGTGTCGACCGACGCGGATATGTTGCGGGCGATTCTGAGCAGGACGAATTCTGAACCGATGGTGAAGTGACACCGTCACGATTTTAATTTTTGAGGAAACGGGTAGAATGTTGTCATGAACCTGGAATATTTGGGAGCTGAGTTGAATTTGTCGGTTCTGGCCGGTTGTCGGCCGGATTATGAGTTGGAGTTTACGTGCGGTGCTGACCGTCTGAATGTGTCGGATGTGACGTTCACGGGGGTGGTGACGGCTGGGAATGGTACGGTGCGGCCGATTGCGGTGCAGCATACGTCTGCCATCAATGTGCTGCGGGTGGAGTTCCCGATGATGGAGGTGCCGGGCGATTACCTGTGGGAGATTGCGTACCATGTGGGTGATGGGAAGCGTTGCCGTGTGGCGTTCGGGCGGTTGGGTGTGCTGGCGACGTCGCTGGCTGCGGAGGTTGAGAGTAAGCCTGTTGGTGCACGGCGCTTGTCTGTGCGTATGCCGGAGGTTGCGGGTGGACAGGTACAGTTGGAGTGGCAGGGCACGACTGTGGCGCTGTATGCTGCGAAGGAGGCGGTTGAGGCTGCGGCGGAGATGAGGAGTCTCCTGACTCGTGCTGAGGCTCTGTCTAAGCAGACGCAGGGCATGTTGGATGGGGTGAAGGAGGGGGTGACGCGACGCGTTATTGTCAATTCTTTCGACAAGCTGCCGGAGGTTGGGCTCGGCAATGTGCAGT
>JAZSEM010000019.1:0-36408 GCA_045531695.1 Akkermansia sp. | reverse complement strand
ACTCGTCCTGCTTTCCTATATTCAAGCATTTATGGATGGTAATAAACGCGTAGCGAGACTTACTTCCAATGCGGTGTTGATAGCGCACGGATATTGTCCGCTTTCGTTCCGTAGTGTAGAATCCATCGATTACAAGAAAGCTATGTTGATTTTCTATGAGCAAAATAATATCTCGGCATTCAAGAAAATCTTTATGGAACAATTCGAGTTTGCTGTGAAGTCTTATTTCTAACGCAGCGTTTTGAACAGTCGCAAAGTATGCGCCTGTTGAATTAAACTGCCTTTTGAATAAATATGTAGACAAATATTGTACTTTTGTATACATATTTTTGACTTTGTTCCCTATTGTGATATATCACGAGTAAAAAAACAAAACGCAAGAAACATCGCTCAATTTCTTGCGTTCTGTTTAGGAGCGAGGCCGGGCCGACCAAGTTCCGACTAAGTTCCGACCAAGTTGTCCCAGTTATGATTTCAACTTATCGAGCTTCTTGGGATCCGGCTTTTCCCAAGGTAGATTGGCTTTGCCGAAGTGGCCGTAATTCGTAGTAGCCGAGAATATCGGGTTCTTCAGCCCCAGGGCTTCGATAATATCGGCGGGCTTGAATGAGAATGCTTCCTTTACTCGCCGCGCAAATTCATCAGAGGTCAGGAAGCTGCAATCGCTCAGCACCTCAACGGAAACAGGTTCAGTTTTGCCGATAGCATAGCTCGCCTGAACCTCGCAATGCTTAACCAGTCCCGCTGCCACGATGTGCTTGGCAACCCATCTGCACATGTAAGCTGCGCTGCGGTCAACCTTGCTGGTGTCTTTTCCCGAGAATGCGCCCCCGCCATGCCGCCCTACGCCGCCGTAGGTGTCGGCGATAATCTTAAGGCCTGTCAGACCTCAATCGGCCAGTGGGCCACCTGTAACGAAGCGTCCGGTGGGGTTGATATGGAATTGAGTTGCGGGTGACAAAAGTGATGCCGGGAGGCTGGATTTGATGACTTCGAGACATATATTCTCAATCTCTTCCCTAGTTGCGCTTTCGGAATGCTGAGTAATCAACACGACCGCGCTTACATGACAAGGCTTGCCCTCATAATCGTACTCAACTGTCACTTGACAACTTAGCATCCGGGCGCTGCCAAGAACAGGTTCCAGACTTCCAGACCTCCTCGAGTTTTCTCATGATGCGGTGGGCGAACATGATGGGGGATGGCATCAGAGATAGCATCTGCAACTTTGTCCGGGGGTGGCCGCAGCCCATTGACTCGGCCGCGATGGATTTGAAGAAAGAAGAAAAATAAGTGTCCATACTTGGGGACACTTGTCAAAAGGCAAAGAAAAAATCCCGCCCTTCGGCATAAAAACCTAGGGCGGGTGCGCAATGCGGGGCTTGATTACCCCACTCGAACTTGATGTTCCTTACTTGCGGCGACGGCGAGCAGCAAGGCCAGCAAGAGCAAGCAGGCTCAGCGTGGCTGTGGTCGGCTCCGGAACGGAGGGTGCCACTAACTTAGGAGCAGTTGTGCCCATGATGGCCGTTACATCGTTCACGCCGGCAATCACGCTGTCAGAGGTGAAGATGGTCAGGTCGGCAATCTGGCCGTTGAAGGTTTCACGACCGTTGCCGGAGTTACCGGAACCGATGGCAAAGGTCTGATCAGCTTCGACGGGGAGGGCAAAACCACCCAGATTGCGTGTAAAGTAGTCGCCGTTGCCAGTACCGGCAAAGTACTTGGCGCCGTTAGCGGCAGCCGTACCACCCTGGAAAGAAATGCCAACAAGGGTCCAAGTGTCGGCAGTCAGTCCGGCGCTTACAGTATCTTTATCGGCCACGCCCTTGGCGGTGTATTGAAGTCCGGCACCGTTAGTGCAGAACTTGAAGCCATTGGACTGAGCACCATAGCCGAAAATGCTTTCCACACCATTGGTGTCGCTCATATTCACCCATGCGGCGATGGTGATGTACTTGGAGCTATCCTGCAGGGCGCTGTTTACTGCATCAAGCGTAATCCCGCCGATGTAGGCACCATCGCTGAAGCTGTATGTAGTTACGGACATATTGTCCACTTTGCTGGCGTTGTTCGATGTGGCGGCGGATACCAGCTCGTCCATAGTGGCGATTGTGGTCAACTCAGCCGCAGAGGCCACGGAAGCCAGAGCTAAAAGAGCTACGAGGGTCTTTTTCATGATTGTATGATGTTTATTATGAGTTAGAGACGTTCGGGCTGGAGTACTTGTTCCTCCGCGCGACGTGATGCTGAGGCGCCTGCGCCGAACCTTCTGGAGCGAAGTATACAGTATTCGAAATGCTGATGCAAGCGTAAAACGCTAAAAAGCTTAAATTTATGCATTTTTTGCACTTTTTTATGACTCGACAGCAACAAATATGCCGATGAATGATACTTAGGTAACGAGAATTGGTTTATACACGTTTCAGGGGTGCAGAACGTAGTTTAACCCACACGAGTCCCGGGGAGTCCCGAGCCCCTTAAAATAGGTGAAAAACAGCCTGATTTTCGGCTAATTTAGGGCAAACCAACGCGCGTATCGTGTTTGCAACTGAACGATATTGTGACGATTGGGTATAAAAAGTTTTGCGCGGTTTCCTCATTGCTGAAGAAACCGCGAAGGGGGGGGTAATGGGAGTCGAACTCAAGGCTATCGGAACCACAATTTATCACTTTGATAGAGTTCGTTCTCTACTGATGTAGTTGAAATTGATATGTCGAGCGGGAGGTAATTATATAATGAGGAATTCTTATTGAGAGAAAAGGAGAGTCTGTAACCGCATAGAGGGGGAATGTGGCGGGGGATGGGAGTCAAGGAGATTCTAGTCGCTGATATGGCGGGCGGAGTTGAATGTGGGAGATTTTTGTAGTATCATATAGAAAGTTTTTATTTATTGTGCGATATTGTCTCTATCAATACATGTTAAGTTAATATATGACGGGTGGTGGTTATAACAAAAACGGGATAGTATCGAAAAGTACATGAATGTTATCCGCCTTCAGAGGCATTTTTAAGAGAAATAAAGGAAGTAAAAAAGCGGATAAAAGTTTGTCACGAAAGTGGGAGAAGTTGGGGCAATGGGGGTTATTTGTCACCGGGTAGGAATCCTCTTGCGGGAGAGAAGGTGAGTTTACCTTTAGGGGATAGTCTGAAGGTGCCGAACCCGGCGATATGGAGTTTGGGGGTGGTGTTGGCAGCCTTCTGAATAGAGGTCAGCACCGCCTCTACTGCTGCGGAGGCGGTGCTGCCTGTTGCGCCCGGGCCCATATAGCGCTGAACCCGGGCAATGAGTTGTTTTTTGTTCACCGGTTGGTGAAGGGAGGTTATACGTGCTTGAAGGCCTTGACGCCCCATTCGGTGCATTGCCAGGTGGTGCCATCCTCGCTGGTAAAGATGCACACGCCGCCTGTGGCGACCTTGATGTCGTGAGTGGCGCAGAACCCGGCGTAATCTCCTGTGATATAGGGGGCAAAGCGGATGGTGCCGTTGGAGGACACGCAGAGCAGCACCTCGCCATCCTTCACCTCGCCTGCGAGAGCGGTCCAGTTGTCGATAATCTGCTGAACATCGACTTTCCAGCCCGGGGGTACGATAGCCTCTGCGTTCCATTTGTCGATGGCAGCGGCGCCGATAGCGTCGAGCTCCTCGGCGGTGAGGGCGGACGGGTCTTTGCCCTCGGCGGCGGCAATGTCGGCACCCAGGCGAGCCTTGGTATCCTCCTCGCTGTGGTTTTCGTCTGGGCCGTAGTCTACCTCGATGAATCGGGCATCGGGCTGAACGGAGCAGGGGTTACCCAGCTCTTCTGCGGCAAGAGCGGCTGTGCCCATGGTGCGCTGCAGCGGCGCGGCCAGTATGCGGGTGGGTACAAGGCCGAGTTTTGCGAGGTATTTGCCGATACCGCGACCGCGCTCTTCTTCTACGAGGGGCAGGTCAGTACGGGAGCCGACGCGAGTGGGTGTTTCACCCTTGCGGAAGGTATTGCCGTGGCGTGCAATGATGAGTGTTTTCATGGTTGTTTTTCCGGTTGTAAGTTAAGCTAAATCTTCTTCTATGCGCAGGTTGTCCATGATGTACTGCCTGCGGTCGGGGGTATTCTCGCCCATGTAAAAGCGCAGCAGGTCGCGCAGGCGTCTGGCGTTCTCGAGGGTGACTTCCTCCAGTCGGATATCCTCGTTGATAAAGCCCTTGAACTCCTGCGGCGAGATTTCACCCAAGCCCTTGAATCGTGTGATTTCAGGGTTCTTGCCCAGCTCTTTCACCGCTTTGTCGCGCTCGTTCTCAGAGTAGCAGTAAATGGTTTTCTTCTTGTTGCGTACACGGAAGAGCGGGGTCTGCAGGATGTATAGATGGCCTTCCTGAATGACCTCGGGGAAGTACTGGATGAAGAATGTGAGCAGCAGCAGGCGTATGTGCATGCCGTCCACATCGGCATCCGTCGCGATGATAACCTTGTTGTAGCGCAGGTCCTCAATGTTCTTGTCGACATTGAGAGCGAGGTGCAGGAAATCGAGCTCCTCGTTGGTTTCGAGGATGGCGTTCTTGTTCATGCCGAAGCTATTGGCCGGTTTACCTCGCAGGGAGAACACGGCCTGGGTCTCGGCATCTCGTGCTGTGGTGATGGAGCCGGAGGCGGAGTCGCCCTCGGTAATGAAGAGCATGGTGTCCTTCGCGCGCTTGTGCTTCGTGTCGTAGTGCACGCGGCAATCGCGCAGTTTTTTGTTGTGCACGCGGGCTTTCTTGGCGCGCTCCTTGGCGACTTTGCCCTGAACATCTGCAACTTTGCGGCGGGTTCTCTCGCTGTCCTTGATTTTGTCCTCCAGAATTTCAGCGACTTCCGGATTGCGGTGCAGGTAGTTATCGAGTTCCTTTGCCAGGAAGTTACCGACGAAGGTGCGGATGGTTTCCTTACCGGGGCCCATGGTGTTACTGCCGAGCTTGGTCTTGGTCTGGGACTCGAAAATGGGGTCGATGACCTTGATGCTGATAGCGGCCTCGATACTGGCGCGAATGTCGGCGGCCTCGTAATTCTTCTTGTAGAAGTTCTGGAGGGTCTTGGCGATGGCCTCCCGGAAAGCGCTCTGGTGGGTGCCGCCCATGGTGGTGTGCTGGCCGTTGGCGAAGGAATAGTACTCCTCGCCATACTGATCGCTGTGAGTCAGGGCAATCTCGATATCGTCATTCTTAAGGTGAATGGGCGGGTAGAGCGGCTCGCTGGTCATTTCTTCCTTCAGCAGGTCGAGCAGGCCGTTGCGCGAGACAATGCTCTTGCCGTTCAGGTTGATGGTGAGGCCGGTGTTGAGGTAGCAGTAGTAGCGGCACATGCGCGACACGTACTCGTGGTTGAATGCCGCATTCTCCGCAAAGACGGTGCGGTCAATCATGAAGGTGACCTTCGTGCCGTCAGGCTCATCCGTCGGTTCGGTGATGTCGGTACCGTCAATCATGACACCCTCGGAGAATTGGATGTGGCGGCACTGACCCTCGCGGCAGGCGCGTATTTCAAAGAAGGAGGAAAGGGCGTTGACGGCCTTCAGACCCACGCCATTCAGTCCGACGGACTTCTTGAAGGCCTCGCTGTCGTACTTGCCGCCGGTGTTAATCTGCGCGGCGCAATCGTAGAGCTTGCCCAGGGGGATGCCGCGGCCGAAGTCCCGCACCTCGCACAGACCATCGGGGGCTATGCGGATGATGATTTTCTTACCCGCTCCCATCACAAACTCGTCCACACAGTTGTCTATCACCTCCTTAAGCAGCACATAGGGGCCGTCATCGGCCATGCTGCCATCGCCCAGCTTACCGATGTACATACCCGCTCGCGCGCGTATGTGCTCCTGCCAGGCCAACGATTTAATATCGTCCTCCGTATATTCTGCTGCCATATTTCGCCCGATATATTACCACAGCTCGCCAACCCTTGCAAGTAGTAAATCAACGAGTGACGCGGATAAAACGTGGCATGAGACGCGTAAAGTTAGCACCTTTCACCTTTAGCGTACGCTTCAGTAACTTCCTTTGGTGAATTTGCTGCGATAAATGAACTTTTGGGGCAACACCCGTATTTTTTTACCGATTATCACTGTTTCGAAAGCGAGTTCAATATACACATCTTTCATTTTTTCGGGTAGCTTCATAACATGCATTTTGTGAGTTGGTTTGATATCTCGTTTTGACGGATGCGGAATAATTCTACCATGCAGTCTATATACACTCATAGGAGGAATATAAATATTTCTTTCGTGAATGATTGTATATAATTGGTTGTTATGTTTAAATATGGGTAATATCTCTTGCTCATCACCTGTCAGACTATGACCAAGCAGGATTATGGGAGAGGCGGATTTGTTTTCAATATCGATGAGAATATCACTAACCAAATATGCATTGTTTATTCCGTCCTTCCATACACTTTCACCTATATTTCGGAAGCCTTTGATGAGGATTTTGTTACTTGTATCTTCATAGGGTGTATCCGGAGCTGTGATTACTCTTGGGAAGTTATATATCTTACCATCCTGCATTTTTAGCGAGTAATACATATTTACCCCCGATAGTTCCGGAGAATCCTGTGTCACTATGTAATTGCAGTCAGGCATTTCCGGAGAGTTACATCTTGCAATAATATAACGAAACTCTGATAAATCCAATTCGCTGATTATTCTATTTATTTTATATCCGTAAAGCTCATCTTCCTTCCAATCATAAAAAAGAATTTTCGATTCATGGGTTCCGGCCTTGTGTTCATTGTTAATTTTCCCGGTATCCGCCATTGCACAAAAGTGAAATATGAGTGCTAATAAAAACGCATCCTTCAATAGATTTATCATAATAGAACTATAACAAAACTATATTCTTAAATCAACCGGTTTCTTTGACTTGCTGATGAAATATCAGAATGTCGATACGAGGCGTTCTTATTTGACTGTAAGCAAAAAAAGTCCACAGGCTCATGGTGACGCCTGTGGACTTTTGAATTATGGGGAAATGAATTTAGTTCATGCGCTCGCGGGCATCCTTTTCAACGGCAGCCCAGAGGGAGTTGATACCGGCCTCGACAGCAGGCTTGGCGGTGGCAAGGTCTGCACCCTTTTCGCCGTGAGCAAAGAGGTAGTACTTAATCTTGGGCTCGGTGCCGCTGGGACGAACGGCGAAACTGCGACCGTCTGCCAGGTCAAAGAAGAGCATCTTCTCGGCAGGGATGGGGTCGCCCTCGGCATCAGTCAGCGTGCCGGTGGAGAAGTCGCGCACGGCGGTTACGGCCACGCCATCCATTTCGGCAGGCGGGTTCTGCATGTAGCTTGCAGTCAGTGCGGCAATCTTGGCAGCGCCATCGGCACCCTCCATCACGATGCTCTTGCCCAGCTCGAGATAGTAGCCCAGATCGGTGTAGATGTTGTTCAGGCACTCCAGCAGACCAATGCCCTTGGAGGCCAGATAGGCGTTCATTTCAGCCAGGCAGAGAGCAGCGGCGTTGGCGTCCTTGTCGCGCACGAAGTCCTGTGCGAGATATCCGTAGCTTTCCTCACCACCGAAGATGAAGTACTTGCTGTACTTCAGGCGCAGCTCACGGGTCTGAGCCTCGGTCATGCTGCGGTAGCCCTCGCGCTCGGTGGCAGGGATGGCCTGCTCATACTTGCCGAGCTTGGCGGCGATGTATTTGAAACCGGTGAGAACATTGACCGTGGAGATGCCGAAGGAGTCGGCGATGGCGTCCTGCAGCGGGCTGGTAACGAAGGTCTTCACCATCACGGCGTGGTCGATGTTTTGCGGTGTGATGATGCCGAGCTCGATGGCGCTCATGCAACGGTACCAAGCCAACAGGCAACCGGTCTGGTTGCCGGTGAGCAACTGCATTTTGCCGGTGGCGGTGTCGCGCACGGCGATACCCATGCGGTCGCTGTCGGGGTCGGTAGCAATCACCAGGTCGGCATTCTCGGCATCGGCCTGAGCAATGGCCATGTCGAGAGCAGGGGCGTTCTCGGGGTTGGGGCTGGCCACGGTGGGGAAACGACCGTCAAGCACATCCTGCTCGGCAACGGTGCTCACATTGCAGCCAATCTGCTTGAGAATGGGCACAATGCAGCGTCCGCCTGTACCGTGCAGGTTGGTGTACACAACCTTAGCGGCGGCCTTGCCGAACACATCGGGGCGCAGGATGATACCCTTGAGCTTTTCGATATAAATGGCGTCGAACTCCGGGCCGAGGATGCTCAGTTCACCCTGCTGCTCCTTGGGCAAGGGCTCATAGGTGTCACCGGTCAGAGCGTTGACCTCAGCAATCACGGCCTTGTCGTGAGGGGCAATCAGCTGGGCGCCGTCGTTGAAGTAGGCCTTGAACCCATTGTCGTGAGCGGGGTTGTGGGAGGCGGTAAGCACCACGCCGGTGTCGGCATTCAGCTCGCGGATGGCGAAGGATACCTCAGGGGTGGAGCAGGGGCCGTCGAACAGCGCGCAGTCACAGCCAAGGTCAGTGGCAATCTTGGCGCAGTACTCTGCGAAGTCGCGGGAGAAATGGCGTGTGTCGTGGCCAACAACGATACGGGGCTTGCGACCTGTACCCTCGGCCTGTACGAAACGGTTGACGTATGTGATAAGACCACGCATGGCGCGGCCAACGTTGAAGTAGTTCATGCAGGCAGTACCAACGCAGGGGAACTCGGGGCGACCGTTGACGCCGCCTTTACCCTGTTCGGAGGGAGCTACAACCATGCCGATGGTGCGACCGCGCAGACCGCCGGTACCAAAGGCCAGTGTCTTGTAGAATCGGTTGTTGAGCTCAGCCCATTCACCGGCTGTGGCGAGTTCTGCAATCGCAGCGGGTGCTACCGGATCCTGTGTACCGGCAAGAAGAAGCTGAATGTTGGTGAGTGTATCTGCCAGCAGGCGGCCGTCGGCCACAGCCTGCTCGAGTGTGGAAAGAAGTGTGCTATCCATCATACGTGCGCGCATTATACTCTACACAGGCAGCTATGGCAAGTCTTTTTGAAGTCAGGTGTGTAGGTAACAGAAAGCCCCGCAGCAGTACTGCGGGGCTTTGATATAACAAGTGGTTAATTTTCGAATTACCTGCGGTTTCGACGAGCCTGAACACCCCCGGCCAGTGTGTCGAGGATGGCAAGTGTGCCTTCCCAGTCGACGCAGGCATCCGTTATGCTGACACCGTATTTCAGGTTCCGGCGGCTGTCGCACTTCTGGTTACCGCTGTTGATGTTGCTCTCAATCATGACGGCCCCGATGTGGTCATCGCCTGCTGCCAGCTGCGCGGAAACGGACTCTGCCACGAGGTGCTGCTCCTGCCACTTTTTGTGGCTGTTACCGTGAGAGCAATCAATCATGATGCGGTTGCTGATACCTGCCTTCTGCTGAATCTCCCAGGCTGCTGCTACGTTCTCGGGGTAATAGTTCGGGCCTTCAGTGGAACCGCGCAGGATGATGTGGCAGCTGTCGTTACCGCTGGTGGAAACGATGGCGCTCACACCCTGCTTCGTTACGGAGAGGAAGCAGTGCGGATGGGCAGAGGAGACGATACCGTCCACGGCAATCTGCACACAGCCGGTCGTGCCGTTCTTGAAGCCGATGGGCATGGAAAGACCGCTGGCCAGCTCGCGGTGAACCTGACTTTCGGTTGTGCGGGCACCGATAGCCCCCCAGGCAATCAGGTCACTGATATACTGCGGTGTAATAACATCCAGAAACTCCGTAGCGGCGGGTACACCCATTTCTGCCAGATGGAGCAACAACCCACGGGACATACGAAGCCCGCTGTTAATGTTGTAGCTGCCGTCCATGAAGGGGTCGTTAATCAGCCCCTTCCAGCCCACTGTGGTGCGCGGTTTTTCAAAGTACACGCGCATGATGAGCAGCAAATCCTTTTCGTATTTCTTCCTGGCCTCAGCCAGACGACCGGCATAGTCGATAGCGGCCACTGTATCGTGAATGGAGCAGGGACCAACCATGACGGCCAGACGGTCGTCTTCTTTTTTCAGAATACGTCGGAACTCCTGGCGAGCATTGTAGACCACTTCGCTGGCCTGATGGCTCGCAGGAAAATCCTGCATGAGAATGGCGGGAGAAATTAACGGGCGAATGTCCGTTACGCGTACGTCGTCTGTGATGAATCGATTCATTATTTATTTGCTGACCTTCTTCCAGGAGTAAATGTTGTCGGCGATGGCTTCCTCAGCCTCTTCCTGTTCGATGGTCATCTGCTGGTTGGGTTTGCCACCTTTCTTGCGGGTGGGAATAGTCTCGGGAGCCTTACCGGTACCATTGACACCCATGGAGTAAGAGATGCAGTTCTTACCACGGAGCTTCTTGCCGGTGAAGGGGTCGGTGCAGCCTTCGTTCTCTTCGCACATCAGCACATAGTAGGGCTTGCCCCAGGGGTCATACAGACCTACAAGGTCGCCGGTGGAGGGATCTTCGTACAGACCCTCGGCCTTCTTCTCCTGAACATCGGAGCGCAGGTAGTACTCCTTGTTGGTGTTCATGCGATTCTCATCGTCCTCCTCGCGATTGAGTAGGATGGCGAGCATGCCGGCGTCCTGACCGACCTCAGTGGAAATGGAAACCTGATAGTTGTTTTCTTCGGTGGGCTCAGCCTCGTCGACGCGGAAGGGGAGCACGCCGTAGTCGGTGCGGAACTTGGTGGCGCCTTCTACGATATCAAGGCAGGTTTTGCGGGCGGTGGATTCGCGGGCAGCCTCCATCTGTCCCATGATGATGGGGGAAGAAATGCCGGCGAGGGTTGCCAGAATGGCAATAACAACGAGGAGCTCAATCAGAGTAAAGCCCTTTTTGGAGTGAGTGGTGAAAGTCGTTTTCATACGTGAGTTATTCTATCATATCGGTATGGCGGAGCGCAAGCAAAATCAGCGACGGTGGCATAACAAACCGCATTTCGGCGAGAAAAGCCAGGCCAGAAGGAAAATACAGCCCAGTACCACAATAATGGTTGCTCCGGGGTGCCATCCGAGCGGATAGGACAGGAAAAACGCCAGTACCGAACCGCCGCACCCGATGAGTCCACCGCCCCAGAACATGTGCGTGGCCTTGTCGGAGAGCAAGCGCATGGTGGCAGCGGGAGCTACCATCAGTCCCAGCGTAAGGAATGCCCCAACAGCTTGCAGCGATGACACCAGCACCAGAATTATCAGTGCGAAAATACCGTAGCTGAAGGCTCTGGTCGGTATACCCATGGCCGTTGCGGCTCTGGGGTCAAAGAGGTATATGAGCAGGGGTCTGTAGAGAATTGTGATGCTCAGAACGGCAATAGCGCCGGTAACCCAGGCGACCCAGAGGTCGGTATTGCTCATGCTCATGATATTGCCGAAAAGCCAATCGTCGACTTTTTGCTGCAGTCCGAGCCGAATAAGGATGATATAGCCCAGGGCAAAGGCCGTGGTGTGCAGGATGGAGAGTGCCGTGTCGTGGTCAGCCTTGCCGGTGCGGGAAATGAAGAGCGACCCCAGACCGACCATGAGCCCGGCAATCACTGCCCCGATAAGGATGCTCCACTGCATGAAACCAAACAGCAGGATGGCCAGTGCTATACCCGGCAGCAGGGCGCAGGAAATTGTGCCAATCTGCAGCGACGAACGCCTCAAGACCACCAGAGCGCTGACAAAGCCGTTGGAAAAACCGATGACCGCGCAGGCCCACAGGCTGCGCAGGGCGATGGGTTCACCCAGAAACTGAAGAAAGTCGTTCATGATGTGTGGACGATGTTGCGCTTGCCGAAGGCGGTGAAAAGATTCTGCTCCGAAAGTACCTCAGCAGTTGGCCCGGTGGCAATGAGTTGGCGATTTAGTAACAGTGCACGGTCGAATATCTTATCGGCGGTGCTCAGGTCGTGGTGGGATGCAATAATCAGGCGACCTTCAGCTGCCAGTGAGCGTAGCAACTCAGCAAGCGACTCCGTACCGGGCACATCGAGCCCGGTAAAGGGTTCATCGAGCAGCAGGATATGGGCTTCCTGCGCCAGCGCTCGTGCGAGGAAGGCTCGCTGTTGCTGGCCGCCGGAGAGTGCGCCAATCTGCCTGTGCTGAAGCTCAATGAGGTTGAGGGCATCGAGAGCCTTGTCGACAATCTCAGTATCGTGAGGACGAAGTTTGCGCCAAATGCCTACAGTAGGGAAACGCCCCATTTCCACCAGCTCGCGAACGGTGATGGGAAAACGCCAATCCACTTCCGTACGCTGGGGCATGAAGGCTGTCTCGTGTCGGTTAGCATGCAGGGGCGTGTCGTTCCAAGTCATGTCGCCACTGATGGGTTGCAGCAGACCTGCCAGCAAGTTGAGCAGGGTGGATTTTCCGGCGCCGTTCGGTCCGATGAGAGCCAGCGTGTTACCGCAGGATGCCGTGAACGAGATATCGCACAGGACTTTGTTTGTGCCGTATGCCGCCGTCAGGTGATTGACTGAGAGCGTATGCGCCCCGCTGTGGTGATGGCCACCGCCCCAGCAAATATGGTCGTGTTCGGTTACCATTGAAAATAGAATACGTTGTGCTGGCCTGAGTCCTCGGGCGGTGACCACATGGTTTCACTCTTCGACTCGAGCCCGTCGGGTTCAAGATGAAGGGTGAATCCTTTCATGCCGGGCGTTGCTTCATCCCACACGACCTCATATTCGATTTCTGCGGAATCGATGAATGGTAGCTCAAGTGTGAAATGCTGTTGCGCTGCGGGAGCCGAGAAGGAAGCGATTTCCTCGGCCTCATGCCAGAGCGTGATTTTCTGCGGGTTCCCGCTGAAATAGATGGAGGCGTGTATGCTGCGTGTTTCCGCTGTGTTTGGGGATTCAATTGTCTCTTCAGTCTGAACTCGGGGAGTCGCTGTCAGCCACAGTAGGGGCAGACCGGCGAGCAGAACGCCGACCAGAGTCAGAGTGGCTTTCAACGCAGGGCTCATTTGCTGAGGTGTTTGCAGATGATGTCGATGTTGTAGTTGAACATGGCTTCATAGCCGGGTGCTGCGGGGTATATACCATCCATGACCAAGGGCGCGGTGGGAACTCCCAGTTGGTCGGCAATCACCTGCAGCATGCGCGGTGCGGCATTCACTTCGGTAAAGATGCAGCGCACATTCTTGCTGCGGAGGTCGGTCAGAAGTGTAGCCAGTGTGGCCGGGTCTCCCTGACTTTCTCGAGCTACGCCCTGAATGGAAACAGGAGTGAGGTTGAATGCTGCACAGAAATGGCACATGGCGGCATGACCCGTTACCAGATATCGGGAGTTACGCGGAATGCGACTGAGTTTCAGGCGAGCCGTGCGCGTGAGCTTGTCCATGCGTGCTGCATAGTCTGCCCGCCCTGCATTGAACTGTTCGGTGTGTTCGGGCGCGGCCTCGACCATGGCAGTCAGCAGGGTGCGCGAGGCGCGCTTCATGTTGTCGGGGGTGTTCCACCAGTGAGGGTCAGTGTAGGATGTGCCGGGAACTCGTACATTGGGAATCTCGGCACCAACCTCCACAATCTGACTATCAAGCGGAAGACTGTCATTCAAATCTGACAGATAGGGCTCGACTCCCTTACCACAGGCAAGCACCAATCGGGCACCGGCAGCTGCGGCAAGTGATTTTCCGGTCGGGGTAAAAGAATGCAAATCACCGTTGGCAGGGAATAAATCGACGACTTCTACCTGATTGCCGCCTATACTGCGTGCCATCTCACTGAGCAGCGGGTGCAGACTGGCTATTTTCAGAGGAGCCGCCTGTAGTACCGCTATACCCAGCGTCATCAGCAACATGCAGAGCATCTTTCTCATGGCTTGAATTATAGCTTTCTGCGTTTGTGTCGTCAATCCCCTATCAGGTCAGTAGGTAGAAACAATGTCGGAATATGACACTGCGGTCGGTAACTCAGATGATTTTTTCGAGAATCTCAGCGGTATTTCCCATGTTCAGGAAGGCGTTGAGACGTTCGTTTTCCAGCAGGGTAACATAGCGTCCTTCTTCCACCAGAGTGCGCAGCCCCTTGTCGCGGAAAAGTTCCAGAAAGCGGGTCGGATGCGGCACTCCGCAGCGGGCCAAACGCTCGTTGTAGAACTTAGTGAACTCCGGTTCCGACAGGCTGCAACCGTAGGCTATCAGGCAGGCGAGATTCGCTTGGGCAGAGTTTTCCAGCGGGTCAATGCTCTCGAGCCAGGCAGTGGCATCGGCCTTGCGAATAGCATTCTTGGCGCGTGTGAACCAAGGCATGGAGGGATTGGCTTCACCCTTGCTGTGGGCTGCTGCAAGGTCGCAGTAGTAGGAAATGCGGGCAATGTTGCCGTAGTAGGAGACACCAACGGTTCCCACCCAAATCATGAGCGCAGTCATGAGAACGGTGGTGATGATGCCACCCGGGCTGGCGCCGCCTCGTCGCCAAGAGAACAGATGCGAAAACCAATTCATGCCGTGGAAGAAGACCGCAAAGACAAAGAGAGAGAGCCCCCAAGCCAGAACCTGAACCATCCAGTTCTGAGGTGAATCAGTCAGCAGAGCCAGCAGGGTGAAGCCCTTGTTTTGCAGGAATATCCACACGGCAATACTGCCGATGACGGCAATGGAGAGCAGAATCATGCGAATCACGCCCTTCAGAACGGAAAAGATGATGGCGAAAATGACGAGTACGGCTAATGCCAGCAGAATGGTGGTTTGTGCGTCGAATGTCATGATGGTGAAGCTGTCGGGGGATTTTGAAGGGCGCGGAGAATTTCCTGTTCTTTTCGGGCATCGTCTTGACGCCCCAAATGCTGAAGAATGAGGATTTTATTGTGACGGGCCCGGTGGAATGTGGGTTCCAGTTGCAGAGCTTTGTCAAAAGCGCTCACGGCGTAACCGTACTGGCCAACTTCTGCAAGAATGAGACCGAGTCGGTAAAAGCCCTCGGGATTCTGCGGAGCTGAGCGGGTGCAGTTCAGCATCTGCTGCAGGGCATCCATCTGCCGATTCTGTCGTGCGAGGAAGACGGCATAATCCATGTAGGCTACTGCGGATGACGGGTCCAGCTCGATGGCACGTTTGTACTGTTTTTCCGCCTCTTCGGACTTACCTTGGGCATCTGCCAGCATGGCAAGCAACATGGCTCCGGTCGGCTGGTCGGACTGGTGGCGGGCAATGTCTGCGAGTTCTGCCAGAGCTGCCGCCCCCTGCGGATGGTTGCTGAGCTGATGGATATTGGGCCAAGCGGCGGCTCGACGCACGATTTTGACCGGGTCCTGAATCATGGGGAGGGCTTCCTCACCCAGCACTCGGGCGGCAGCAGCTCTTACCATGGCATTTTTATCTTTAGCTGCGGCTCGTGCAGCCTGTAGGATTTCTTCCGAGGGTTCCTGACGTGCAAGCAGCTCGAGCAAGGTTGCTTTCCAGCCGGGGATAGTCTCTGCTGCCAGTGCTGACAGTAGTTCCTTGCTGTTATTCTTTCCGGCAAGCGCGTGATGCACGGCTCGGGTGCGGGCATGGTCGCGCGCTGTTTTCTGCTCGGGGTATTTCTGCTGAACCTGAGTGACAGCCCAGGAGATATCGCGGTCAGCATGGCAGGAAGAGCAGGCATTGGGTATGCCCAGTTCGGCTGTCAAAGCTGGTGACGGAGAGTTGAAGGAGTGATCACGCCGCGGGTCACGAGCCATGTAGTTGCTCTCGGGCATGTGGCATTCGACGCAGCGCCCGCCTTTGCTGTCCGGTGGGCAGGGGGTGTGAGTGGTCGGGTCGATAATCGGTGTGGCTGTGCTGCCGACCATGGTACCGGCGGCGTGGCAACGCATGCAGAGCGAATTATCTTCCTGCGGGAGCTTGAGGGTTGCGGTGTGTGCATCGTGGCAGTCCAGACAGGTCACCCCGGCGACACCCATGCGGCTGAGCCTCAGGCCCGTTTCGCAGTAGTCCTCATCTCGCTGCATGCCGTTGGGCCAGAATATCCCTGGAATGATGGGCAGCTCCAGTCGGAAGTGGTTGTCAAAACTGTCGCCAACGGTAAAGCTGTCGTCCAGTTCCTCACGACGTGCATGGCAGGTGGCGCAGTTGTCGTGCATCTGTCGCGGGGTTAGCTTACGGTCAGCCGTGGCTACCAAACAGCCATCTTCGGCGGGGGATGCTGCAAGTTTGTGGCATTGGATGCAGCTGACGCCCGGCTCTTTCCAGACGGAGTTGTAACGATTGGTTTCTGAATCGTAATTCTTGCGGAAGTGCGAGGTGTGGCACCAGGCGCACTGTGAGTTCCAGTTCATGCCGCGACCGAGCCAATGCCCCCAATCACCGGCTTTGCGAGTAGCAGCTCCTTCGCTGCTCAGGCGGGCATCCCCCTCGAACATGTCGAACCATTCGCGTCGTTCCGTGTCCCATGCGGCGCTGGGGGTATGGTAACCGCCATCATCTGCCTTGACAAGGTACTGAACCAGCGGTCTGCGCCCCAGTACGGAGTGAACGGTAAAGTTGCGCTTGCTCTCGCTGTCAGCGAGTAGTAGCTTGCCATCACGCGAGGTGGTGAACCTCAACTCTGAGCCATGCGCTTGCAGGCGCTGGCCGTGAAAGGGTTCGGAGTCCAGCTCGGAGTTAATCTCGCGGTATGCCCAGGCATGGTCGCTGCCGGCCCAGTCTTCAAACTCCTTGGCGTGGCATGCGGCACATTGAAGCGAAATGGGTACGGCACTTTGTTGCCAGTGTGCACTCTTGCCGGTGTACGGCTCCGCTTTCTGCCCCTCATCACAGGCGCAGAACAGCAGTACAACCGGAAGTAGCAAAAGCTTTTTCACGCGAATCATTGTAATAGTAATAACTAAAGTAGTTCAGCCGCAGCAGCGAGTTTCTTGGCTGAGGCCCGGCCTTTTACGGCAAGCGTGGGAGCGAAAACGGAGAGTCGGTACTCTGCTACCATGAGTCCATAGGAAATCCAGGCCGGTGAGTGGCTTCGGTTCGGGAACTCTGTGTAAAAATCAGCACGGACGGCGGCGTTGAAGGTATCGATACGCTCCAGTTCTCGTATAGCCGGTTGCTGGGCTATCTTCTGTATTCTCATCTGCAGACCACGGGCGAAGCGAAGAATATCCTGCAAGGTGGACGGTTCGATATCCGATAGGAAATAGCTGCGGGTCAGCCAGCCCCATTCTTTCTGAAGATCTTCTGCTATGCGGGCAGCGTAGCGGTCGCGGGCGGCGGTCAGGCAGAACTCCCTCATGAGAGAATCGGTGGCAGCCAATTGTTCCCATACTTTGCTGATGGGGCCGCTGATGGTATCGTATAAGCGCTCACGCATGCGCAGACAGGCGCTGTCAAACTCCGCAGCCGTACGGGGAAGCGGCGTTAAAGTTGCATCCATGGCTGCGTAAATGGTATCTGCAACATTGTTTTTCGGCTGAGCTCCCAGTGTGGTCATAGCCAGTTTTGCCTCAACCGATTTAATGGGCAGACGTTTGCGAATACTGTTGATGAAGTCGCCATGGCGAATAAGCGCCAGACGCCGCACACCGAAACGGTGTGCTCGCTGTGCTTCTTCCTGCGAGGGATAGACCTTGATGCGAACGCGTTCGCCATCATCGCACAGTGCCGGGTAACCTGTGCCGTTGCCGACATCGATAGTGGCAGGCAAATCGCCACAGTCCCAGCGGGTCATGGCTGTTGCCGAGAAGCTACGGGAGGCTTTCTTCTTGAATCGCTTTTCCTGATAGCTCTGCAGGCGTTCCCGCAGCTCTGCCATGTCATGTCCCATGTCCAGAGTTTTGCCTTCATCATCGCCGACCCATACTTTGGTAATTAAATCGGCCGGTAAACGACTAAAATCAAATTGCTGAGCATTGCAGAACTTCTGCGTGCGGCGCATGACAAACTCTGCCAATGCCTGACCGAGAGGCCTGTCGGGTTCTCGGTCATACCAATCTTCGGCGAAGTCATCGGCAGCTTCCGCTATCGGCATGAGGAAGGTGCGTACGTCCTTGGGCAGGCTTCGCAGCAGTATTTCTACGCGGTCTGCCAAATGAGCCTGTACCCCCCACTCCGGTAGCCAATCAGGAAACTCCTCGAGCTGGTCAATATGCATGCCCAGTGTAACGCCGTCATCTGCCTCGCCGGGATTGTGGGAGTAGTACACATCGTACTCGGCGCCTGCAATTTTCAGCTCATTGGGGTAAAGGTCTGCCGGGGCGTGGTCTTCGCCGGGGTAGACGCATTCCTCATACGGAATGAACAGCACCTTGGGATTCTGTTGTTCTGCCTTGTCTCGCCAGCGACGAAGCGCCTTGGCCGAGGCGCAGTCTTTCGGTAGTATACCGGCAAAGAAGGAGTAAACCCCTTCGCTGCACCACAGGAGGTCGCGACGACGCAGTTTCGCCTCTGTTTCTCTTACCTTATCACGCATGCGCTGCAGGTGCTTCATGAAGGGTGGCTCGTCCTTCATCTGCATGTCGAGAATGCCCTCGCGAATCATGATTTCGCGTGCGGCGGGCAGGTTGTAGCGGGCGTAGGAAATGCGGCGTCCGTCAATGATGGTAAGACCTCCGCAGGTGACTCGCTCCTTAGCGTAGACAACACCGGCAGATTTATCCCAAGCCGCATCGTAGGCGTGACAGGCGCAGAGCTGCGGTGCAACCTGTTCTACCCATGCCGGGTCGAGTACAGCGCAACGTCGCATGAATAGGCGACTGGTTTCCACCAGTTCCGTGCCGAAAATCCATTCTGCCCGTTTATTGCGGCGGAACATGCCACTGCCCGGGAAAATCGAGAAGTCTCGCCCGCCCGCACCACGATATACCTTGTCCTCAGGTCGCCATACACCGATTTGAAGCGGCGCTCCGGCCAGCAGCGAGCGGTGAATCATGTCGGGTGTGGCCTGCTGCGCCTCGGGCGGAAGCTCGGGAATACGCCAGCGCAGGGTATCCTGCAGGGCTGCAGCCAAATCCTGTGCAAGGTTATGCCACTCGATGGTTCTGAGGAAATTAATGTAATTCTTGGTGCACCATTTTCGGAGCTGATTGCGCTTGATGGTGCGCTTTTCCTTAAACTCGAGCGTACTGCGCCAGAGGGAAAGCATGGAAAGGAAATCGCTGTCGGCATTTTTCCATTGGGCATGGGCCTGATCCGCCTGTGTAGCGAACTCCTGAGGGCGCTCACGTGGATCCATGATACTCAGCCCGGCGACTATCACCAGCATTTCGGCCAGACAGTGCTCGTGCTCTGCTTCCAGTAGCATGCGGCCCAGTCGCGGGTCGAGCGGCAGGCGTGCCAGATTGCGCCCGGTGTCGGTCATTTTCTTATTGCGGTTGAGGGCACCGATTTCACGCAGCGTTTTGTACCCCTCGTTGATGAGTCGGGAACTGGGCGGGTCGGGCAGGGGAAACTCACCGAGCGGAGGCAGGCGCAAATCAGCCATGCGCAAAATGACGCCGGCAAGTGCACTGCGCTTGATTTCCGGGTCGGTGAAGGCATCCCGCCCCTCGAAATCAGTTTCGGAGTACAGGCGTATGCACACGCCTTCCGTCACACGACCGCAACGACCGGCACGCTGGCGTGCACTGGCTTGGGAAATGGGTTCAATCTGGAGGCGCTGAATCTGACGCCCGGGAAGATAGCGTGAAATGCGTGCTAACCCGCTGTCAATCACATAGATGATGCCGGGGATGGTCAGCGATGTTTCTGCCACGTTAGTAGCCAGAACAATACGGCGCGTGCCCTTCTTGGGCTGGAAAATGCGCTGTTGGTCACTTAAGCCCAGTCGTGCAAAGAGAGGAAGGATGTCCGTTCGAGGCAGGTTAAGTGCATTGAGTTCATCTGCACAGTCTCGAATTTCGCGCTCACCGGGCAGGAATACAAGCACGTCTCCCTTCTCATCGTATTCTGATAACCACGTAACGGCACGAGCGACATGCTGCGGTAATTCCTCATCGGGATGCCGTTGCGGCATGTAATGGAAATCTACATGATAGGTTCGGCCCTCCACATTGATGATAGGGGCACCGCCGAAGAACTCGGAGAAAGCCCCCGCATCCATCGTGGCCGATGAGATAATGAGCTTGAGGTCGGGACGGCGGGCGAGCAGCAACTTCATGTAGCCCAGCAGAAAGTCGATATTGAGGCTACGCTCATGCGCTTCGTCCAGAATGATGGTGTGGTATTTTCTCAGGTCTCGGTCATCCTGAGTTTCTGCCAGCAGAATGCCGTCTGTCATGAGTTTCAGGCGGGTGTCTCTGCTTGTTTTATCATCGAAACGCACTTGGTAGCCGACATACTCGCCTAATTCGCAGCCAATTTCATCGGCTATACGACGAGCCACTGCTACAGCGGCAAGTCGGCGGGGCTGGGTACAGCCCAGCATGCCACGGCGTTTACCGGCAACCTCGAGGGCAATTTTCGGCAGCTGGGTTGTTTTACCACTGCCGGTTTCACCCACCACGACCACGACCTGATGTCGGCGAAGAGCTGCCGCGATTTCCTGCCTGCGGCGAGAGATGGGCAGGTCAGGATAACGGAACTCTGGTGTATTTTGCTGCGTGTCGGAATCCGGCATGATGAAATATGGGGCATTACCAGTCCAGCATGGCACCGTTGGCCAGTCGGGACTTCTCGGCCAGGAAGACGATGCGGTGGCCGGTTACAGAATCCTCCAGCAGGGTTTTGCCTGGGGATGTAGGTTCGCCTCGCATCTCGGCGATAAAGTCAAGTACCACTTCGCGGTCGCCGCCACCATGGTGACGGCCTTCCTGCGCCTCGGTTACGTCGACGACATGTTTCACGCGACCTTCCGGAGCATTCGGCGCAATGGAGGAAATGGTAAAACGTCCGGTTTCAAAAGTACCGTAAATTTCACCCTTGGTTCCGGTAACGTGAATAAGACGCGTGGAAATAGAGGCTCCGCCGGTCATAGAGAAGGTGCCGGTGGCGCCATCCTGATATTCGATTAGGAGTGATTGGTGGTCTACGATATCGGTCTGACAGCGATAGACGCAGCCCCCGTAGGGATTTTGCGGATTGCTGAGGGCAATTTCCTTTTCCTCATCCGTTTCGGGGCGTTTCATGTTGCAGTCATGCCACACATTGTCGGCCCATCGCTGCGGTTGCTCGATGTACAGGCGTCTGGCGGAGTAGGGGCAGTCACGCTCAACCGGACAATTGGTAAGACAACGCGTGCCGGCTCCCTCGGGGGCATTCTCGGGCACGAACTGGAACATGCTCCCTACGCTGGAGATGCGACGCGGTTGATTGTCGCCCATGAGCCACGCCATCAGGTCCAAGTCGTGACTGCACTTGGTCAGCAGCATGCCGGAGCCGCATATTTCAGCGGAGGCATACTTACCTCGCACGAAGGACACGCTCTCATGGAAATAATTGACCTGAGCGGACATGCGGATGTTAATGACCTTGCCGATTTCGCCACTCTCCATCACCTGCTTGAGCCTTTGGTAGTAGGGGGCGTATCGCAGAACATGACAGACCATCACGGTGCGACCGGTTACTCTGGCACACTCCAGTAGTTCACGAGCTTCTTCCTCGTTGATGGCAAAAGGTTTCTCCAGCAGCATGTCATAGCCGTGGCGCAGTATGGGCACACTGGTGCTCACGTGCAGCCTATCCATCGTGCCATTGATGACGGCATCAGCAAACTTCGGCACAGACACAAACTCTTCAACCGAGGTAAAGCATTTATCCTTCTCAAGACCGAAGGCCAGCCTTGCGTACTCGCGTCGCTTTTCATCAACGTCGACCACACCCACGATTTCAAGCAGCTCGGGATTCGTGAGTGCAACTCGCGTGTAAATCATTGAGCGCACACCCATGCCAACTACGACAACGCGCAGAGGTGGTTTTGGCTCACTGACTGAAAAATTGGTCATAAAAGAAATTATTTACCCCAACGCTGAGTGATGCCGCTGTAGGAATCGATGCGTCTGTCGCGGAAGAACGGCCAGATGCGACGATGGTCTTCCAGTGCAGCAAGATCGAGGTCGGCGTACAGAATGGTGCGCTCCTTAACCGGAGCCTTGGCTACGATCTGTCCGCAATAATCACTCACGAAGCTCTGTCCCCAGAAGGTTGTTTCGCCCTCTACTCCGCAACGGTTGACAGCGCAAATGTAGCAACCATTGGCCACACCATGACCTCGCTGCACGGTTTCCCAGGCACAGTGCTGAGCTGTGTAAAGCTCTTCCTCACCGGGAATCCAGCCGATCGCGGTGGGGTAGAAAATGATTTCAGCTCCCTGCATAGCGGTCAATCGTGCGGCTTCGGGGTACCACTGATCCCAGCAGATGAGCACACCGATACGGCCGAACTTTGTATCGAAGCTTTTATAGCCCAAATCACCCGGTGTGAAATAGAACTTCTCCTCGAAGCCGGGGTCCTGCGGTATGTGCATCTTGCGATACATGCCGAGGAAGGTTCCGTCAGCATCTATCACCCAAGCGGTATTGTGGTAGATACCTGTAGCGCGTTTCTCAAAACCGGCGGCTACGATAACAACCCCCAGCTCGCGGGCAAGGTCACATAGTTCGTCTGTCCAAGGCCCGGGGATGGGGTCAGCTGTGTTGAATAGCTCGCAATCCTGAGTACGACAGAAATAAAGCGTGGTGCACATCTCCTGCGTGCAGATAATCTGAGCGCCACCGGCGGCGGCCTCGCGCATGGCTGCCATTTGCAGGCGCTTGTTCTCTACGGGGTCTGCTACGGCCTCTTGCTGGATGAGTGCTATTCTGGGCATACCGGAATTTACCACAAAACTTTCATTTTTGCAAGACATGCGCCTCATTTACAGACAGAAAAAAGCTGCCGATATGGAAAATCGGCAGCTTTTGTATATCGAGAGAAGTTCTGATTGCTCTTACATCTGGTCGGCAGCAACGCGGCGCAGGTGTGCAGCTACAGTTTGCATGACCTCTTTCTGATTTTTGCCGGCCATGACTGCCTGAATCTGTACGCGCTGAATTTCGGTCTCCCGCATCAGCATGAACGATATGGCCATCTGTGCATCAGGCTTAAAGTAGCGGGCGGCCTGAGGATACTTATCGTAGAGGGCATTCAGTTCGTTCTGATAACGGGCGCTGATAGCTGTTACGCCTTGGATATTGGTGGGTTTTTCTGCCTTCAGGTCGTTCACAATCTTTGTGTTGATGACATTGGCTTCCTGAACGAACAGCAGGTATTCGCCGGTCAGGCTGTCTTTGGGAGTGTTATCCATGACTTTCTGCATCATGTCGAACTGCTGTTCCGGTGTAGCGGTGATGCCACAGCCGGGAAGTTCAGCGCTCAGTTCCATGGTGACAGCAGACATGAGAATCAGGTAAGATCTGACACCGGGGTCGATTTCATACCAAGTCAACTCAACAACTTGTGTAAGGCCCGGAACATTATCGGGAAGCTGTGCAGTAGCAGATTCAGTAGCGGTAGCACTGAGCAGTGAGCTCAGTCCCATAATCATGGTTATTACTTTTTTCATATTTTTATTGTGTTGTTATGTCTTGGTAAAGCTTCATGTATGTATTGGCTGTATCGGACAAACGGTAAGGGTAGGGGATTTCCGATATCGGAGTAGGGAGATAGGTAGCCCACTGAATCAGGGTATCCAGTACTCCTGCTATGTCGCCCGGAGCCACTCGTCCTTCAGGCAAAAAGGCACTCAAGTACTCACCCACAATACCATGGTCATAGCCCACTACAGGGCAGCCGAGCGCTAGAGCCTCAAGAATAGGGCGGTCATAGGTAGCCGGTTTTTCTGCCAGAGAAAGAGTTATATCGCAGGCTTTGAGAACATCTCTGAGGTCTGAGCGAGCTCCGGTCCAAGTGATATATTCGGTGAGATTAGCACCGGCATAAAGTGACTTCAGCTCCTCTATGTAAGCTGTTCTCGCTTTACGAAGGTCGCCTACTATATACACATGAGCGGGAACTCCTGATTTCAAGAGCCCCAGAAGAATCGGGGCGATGTCTTCTAACCCGTGGAGAGGAGTAAGCGAGCATGGCACACAAATGGAAAATCGCTCTGTATAATGAGGATTTGTCGCCCGCCACTCCTTCATCCAACTCTCGTTTGGTCGATATGTAGGATTACAAAGTCGTTCATCGATACCGTGGGGAATGACGTAAGGATTGCATTTCAGTGGTGAGTTGTCGGACTGCAAAACCTTTCGCAAGTTCTTGGACCCGGTTGTGAAATAATGGCAGCGACTCCAACTGAGAGCCGATGAACCAATTTTGGCATAACCGTTAAGAGCCCCTACAACAGATGGAAGTTTCTTCATCCTCGTGGGATTTTTACATGCCATATAAACAACCCATGCTGCATCCGCTGAATAGACCTGAACAACATCGGGAGCTTGTCGGCGAATAAGTTTTCTTAATCGCCTAATCTCTCGCAGAAATGTCAGAAGGTTCAGTTTACGACAGGGGAAATGTTGCACGCCTGAGGTATGCAATCGACTGACAAGCTCACTTGTGGGTGCAACTACAATGTTGTGACAGTCCTCACTCTGCAGAGAGCAGGCCAAATCAACCGCCTGAGCAGAGGTCCGCCCGGGGGATATCTGAGGACTGTAGTGCACAATTTTCATAGAACTATTCTTGGCAGAGCTTATGATAAAGCTCCAGATGGGCATTTATCATGTCTTCTCTACGGTATGGGGCGGGGACAGGCAGTACGGGGGTAGGGCACTGCCGGTACCAGTTAGCGAGCAACTCGGCCATGGCTTGCGTGTCTTTTGTTGGGACTCGGCCCTCGGGCAGGAAAACATTGAGTTGTTCTCCCACACCACCGTGCTCATAGCCCGCGACCGGACGCCCCAGAGCCAAAGCCTCGAGTGTTGTCTTTCCGAAGGATTCGGGTTGGAGAGTCAGAGAAAGAGTTACATCACATGAGCAGAGAACATCTCGCAAATCACTACGATGTCCGGTCCAGGTCACATTAGCACTTTGACCGGCTTGTTCGAGAGTATCCTCGATTTCTTTCCTGATAGCTTCTTTGCCTTTCTTGGTTTCACCGACGATAACGGCATGTGCCGGTATACCCCTTTTATTCAATTCCGTCAGAATAGGTGCCAGATGTGTGGCCCCTTTCAAACGGGTGATTCGCCCCGGCAGGCATAGTGTGTATTTCCCCGCAAGTTCAGGATATGTTGCGTGCCACTTTTCAGTCCATTCTGAGGACGGACGATACTCCGGGTAATTCTGCGAGGTATCGACTGAATTCGGTATAACGACGATGTTTTCAGGCGATACATTTCCGGGATAATTCTCGAGAATGTGCTCCTTCATACATTCTGAGACAGCAATTACCCGGTCACCCTTAGCCATAATCGCCGAATAGAAATTGACAGAGTGGAAACCGTGAAAGGTCGTGATAAGGTGAGGACGTTTTTCCGGTTTCAATCTCTTACAAGCAAGGTAGCCTACCCATGCCGGCACTCGAGAATGCAGATGCAGGATATCCGGTTGCTCCTCCTTAAGAAGTCTGACCATCTTCCCGACCTGAATAAATGTTTTAAGGCTTTTTTTGCCGATGGGGCGGGTAATGTGGCGCGCACCTGTGGCCTCGATGGCCGGTACCATTGGACCACCGGCAGATACGACTACACAATCCACCCCCTGCTCACATAAGCCCTGGCATAGCTCGAGCACTACCTGCTCGACGCCTCCGGATGACAGGGAAGGCAGGAGATGCATGACTTTCATGACAGAAGCTGGGGGAAGGAGGTGAGAATGTAATCAGCAGCTCGACCTGCTTCGTTCAGAAGTGTCTTGGGACTGACAATTTCATTAGTCTTTGCCCACTCTGTGAAGGTGGTGGTACCGCCATCAGCAATAAGCATGTTAAGGCCACGAACTACACGCGAAGGTTTATCTTTGTGAGGATCACCTTTGCGGAGCATTTCGATGATACCGACAGGTGCACCGCTCGAAAGGGCCTCATATACCATGGAAACACTGTCCTGTGTAACCCATACCTCGTGAGCCGAGGCCAGGTTATCAGCTACCCACGTAGGACCGGTCTGTTCAACCGGCTCGACCTTGATATTGGGGCATGCCGCTGCGACGTCCTGCACAAAGTCGGCAGGAGTGCGACGGGATGTAGTCAGAACAATGGGGTGAGTGGTTTTTCTGGCAATTGTTGTCAGCTGATTGAGAACATGTTCCGCTTCCCACTTGAATTCCTTGCTGGGGCCTCCGATAAGAACCAAGGTGTGTTTTTTAGGTGTATCGGGCTGAGGCTTAATGCAATTAATGGCTCCATTGGTCAGGAATGTGCGGGAGGAGGGAACTCCACCCTCGGGCACGTCATGTCTGGGCATGATGCAGAGATCGAACATACGGGCAGGTAGGCTGGGTTTCATACAGACCATGCAGAGTGCTTTCGTATGACGTGCCAGACTGAGTGCTGCCAAGTGAGTGCTGTGCCCTGCACACAGAATAAGGTCCGGACGCGGATATGTCAAATCCGTTCCTTTGTAGAAAAGTTTGCTGAACCAGTTTTTGCCGACGATGGAAACTTCGTGGCATGAATGCTGAAGTGCCGGACGATTTTTCGCGGCGCGCTCCAGAAGAGCTTCGGCCAGGCCCCGAGTTTGCGAAAGATGGCCTTTTTTGCCGTCACTGATGATGTAGATGACCATAATGAGAGAAGATGGTGATGTAAAATTAATTAATGGGAAGTGTAACAGCGCCTTGCACAACGGTACCGAGTAACGGACTATTGATTGTGCCACAGCTCAGTGTTTCCGGAGTTACGAGTTGCTCCTCATCAGGAGTAAAAAGAAGGAGAGGTGCAGCCACCGGGGTGTCCTCCTCTCGATCGTAAGGATTGACAATGGCAACCGGTGCAGTGCAACAGGCCTTGATTACCTCCGGCCAACTCAGTTTACCCGGCTTAATCAGATAGGTGTAGATGGCGGGCAGGAAGGTATCCAACGCCACCATGCCGTGAGGTGCACTGACGAAATCCTGCTTCTTGGCAAAGGGTAGGCAAGGCGTATGGTCTGTTACGATACAATCAATCGTACCGTCCTTCACGCCGGCAAGCAAAGCTTCACAGTCCTTTTTCTCACGCAACGGGGGAAGTGTTTTGAATGTCGTATTATAGTCGCCGACATCTTCATGGGTGTAAAGCAGGTGGTGAAGGGCAACCTCTGCAGTCAGATCTTTCATGCCATTAGCTTTAGCCTGACGGATAATCTCGACGCCCTCTGCCGTGCTGACTGTTTGAATATGCAGGCGTGCTCCGGCATCCTTTGCCAGACGGATAATGGTTTCGATGCCGATTTCCTCAGCGCAGGCCGGTGTGCCGTGCAAGCCAAGGTTATATGAGGTTGTACCTGGGTGCATGTACGTGTTCTTGCTCAGGCAAGGCACATCGCCACGAATGGCAAAGGTTAAATCCATTTCTGCGGCATACTTCATAGCGCGGTGAAGCATGAGCAGACTATCGGGCATCTTGCCACCATCACTCAGAATGGTCACGCCACGTGCTGCCAGGGTGTTGTAAGGGGCCTGCTGAGTCCCTTCCATACCCTCGGTTATGCAGCCTGCGGGAACCATTGTTGCGAAAGACCGCTGGCTTACCGCATCATCAAAACTGTCGAGTGTAGCTGCATTGTCAAACACGAAACCGCGCGATGGCATGACAAGCATTCCCCACACGCCGCCACGATTAGCCGCCTGACCGGCGCGATAAATGCTCTCACGCTTGCTGTGTCCCTCCAGATTAATAGTGGTATGCAAATCAAAAAGAGCAGGCAGCAGAATCTTACCCTCTGCATCAATTGTTCGTGCTCCGGCCGGTATCTGCATCTCACCGGCGGGGGTAATACCGTTAACCCCGGGCAGCGGAATATCACTCAGGTATTGTGTGATGGGTTCATCCCCATGCCCCATTCTCAGGTCAATCTTCTCGCCTGTCAGGGCCCAGGTTGCATTGGTTATGTAGGTATTAGTCATGGCTCTGAGTTTGAGGTGTAAGGTGGTAGAGAATGCTCATGCGAGCTGCTATGCCGTTCTCAACTTGGTTATTAATAAGTGTGTTGCGATAGTCCATTGCAGCGTCGCATATTTCAACACCTCGGTTAACCGGACCGGGATGCATGATGCTGAGATTGAGGTCGTCTATGCGGCGCAGGCGCTCTTCAGTCACACCGAATGCACTGTGATAATCGGAGGCAGGGAAGAACGGAGTATCGATGCGCTCATTCTGAACTCGCAGCAGGTAAATAACATCGGGTTTCCACTCGAAAATCTGCTCCCAGTTTGTAAAACGGGGAATGCCTGTGTGCTGCTGCAGTGGAACCAACGGACCGGGCCCCATATAAGCGACTTCGGCGCCGAGTCTGCGCAGGATTGTGCTGGTGGAGCGAGCTACTCTGCTATGCAGGATGTCGCCGATGATGACCACGCGCTTGCCTGCAACATCACCGTATTTTTCTTTGATGGTGAAGGCATCCAGAAAAGCCTGACTGGGGTGAGCGTGAGCACCGTCACCCGCATTGATGACTGAAGCCTTACAATGGCGCGCGATAACAGCCGGAATGCCGCTGTTTTTGTGTCGCACAATAATGTAGTCCATCTTCATGCTCATCAGCGTGTCGATGGTGTCGTGCACGCTCTCGCCCTTGACAACTGACGAGGTAGAAACGGTGAAGGTTGTCACATCTGCCGAGAGTCGATGCGCTGCAACCTCAAAGGATGAGCGGGTGCGGGTACTCGGTTCGTAGAATAGAGTGAGTACCGACTTTCCCTTGAGAGCCGGTACTTTTTTCACACTTTTCGTAAAGATGTCCTTCATGGCCGAGGTGCTATCTAATATAGTGCGGATATCCTCGTCAGTCAGAGCATCGATAGTAATTAAATCTTTGCGCGGGTTCATTGCGTTATCGTATGAAAAACTAATCAGTAACTTATATCCTCTTTTCCATCAATTTCCTGCAGGTGAACTACCACCTTACCTTCAGAGACGGCAGATAAATCAAAGGCAACATAATCGGGCTGTATAGGCAGCTGGCGGCCTCCTCGGTCAGCCAGGCAGTGCATCTCGACGCGAGCCGGACGTCCGTATTCCCACAGTACCTCGAGCGCTGCGCGGGCAGTACGCCCGGTGCTCAGTACGTCATCTACCAGAATCAGCGTAAGGTCATCTGTCGAGAAGGGGAGGTGTGAGCTGCGAAGTGCAGGGCGCTTCCCCCTCAAATCCAAGTCGTCGCGATACAGTGTAATATCAATTGCGCCGTACTGAGCTGAACAACCTGCAGCAGCGAGTTTCTGCACAAGCCGACGAGCCAGCACGTCGCCATGGCTCACGATGCCCACGATTGCGAGGTTATCGCAGCCTGTTGCGGCTTGCAGCTGCAACAGGTGGTTTGCCCAGGCATCCAATGCCTTTTCTATTTCCTCCTTGCTTATCGTGGGCATGGTGAGCTTGAATTATTTGGCTAAATTGATGATACGGTGAGCGGCCATAGCTGCATTGATGGGGGTCTTCTTGTGGAGGCCGACAGTAGTGGCAGGTACACCACCGGGCAGCTGAGAAATGGCCAGAAGAGCATCCACACCATTCAGCGGGCCACAGGGAACGGGCACACCAATAACAGGCAGCTCGGTATTCATGACAACAACGCCCGGCAATGCTGCCGAAAGACCGGCTACGCAAAGCAGTACAGCCTTTGTTCCACTTTCCTCAAGTCCCTTCAAATATTCAATCAGAGCGGGCAAGTCACGATGAGCGGAATAGATAACTTCCTCGTGCTCGACATTGTTCTCTGCGAAATAGGTGCGAGCCGGTTCCATGAAAGGAAGGTCGCTCTTGCTGCCGTAAATGGTGATAACTTTCATGCTAGCCCGCATTCTACCACGTCGCGCACGCGCATGCAAGCAAAATCCATGTATGTGCCGGAGCAAAACCGAGAATTCGGGCAGGGTTAGTAACCATCCGTATCTGCCGATAATTTCTTGTATGCAAGAACCTGACCGTCCATCATGTCTACGCAATACGGAGTAGCATGCTTAAACCATGCTCCGGTATTGAGAATGTGGCGATTCTTGAGTTTCCAGTTTCCAAATCGGTGAAAGTGCCCCAGAATAAGCACTTCTGCCTGCGGGAAGTAGCGTTGTGCGAATCGTTCTGCGCGACGGGCACACGTTAACCAGCTCCATACGATGTTGAATGGCCGTTGTGGTGGCCAAAAACAGTGTAAGAAACCTCGCAGGTACTTGTTGTGAATACCCTCGCGTCGCAATATAGGCGTGGTGAGCTGGCACATTTCCCGGGACAGCTCAAGACGGTCCTCCAAATTGTGTTCTCTTTCGCGGTAGCTGGCTATGAGAGCTTTGCACTTTTGTTTATTGCGCAGGTATTCCCAACTCCACGGGGCGACTTCGCGATAAAGGGAATGGCCATGCATGGCTACAACTTTACCGCCCCAGAAGTTGATAAGCAAAGGTTCAACATCCGGGTCGTGATTGCCGGATATTTCAACCAATTTCACGCCACGATTCCGACACTCATTGCGCAGTTCCTCGCGCATTTTTTTTCCACGCTCCTGCCAGGTGCATTGGCGTGTTTCAGCCAAGTCGCCTACAACTACTAACATGCCGACATTATCACTCAACAGCATTTTTGCCAACCGGGCGGGAACCGGTGCTTCGCATCGCTCATGGCCATAGTGCAGGTCCGAAATAAACCTCACCAGCATGCCGGGCGGGGGCTCAATGCTACTGATTGTCTGCATTTAGAGATTATTTCTGAAGGGTTCGCTGTCGAACAGCCTCGTACAAGCACACGCCGGTAGCGACCGATACATTCAGGCAAGGAACGCTGCCGTACATGGGAATACGAATGAGGAAGTCGCAATTTTCCTCGGTCAGGCGACGCATGCCATCACCTTCCGCCCCCATGACAAGAGCTATACCGCCCTTCATGTCCATATCGTACAGGTCACGGTCGCCGTGATCTGATGTGCCGACAAACCATATTCCGGCCTCTTTCATCGTCTTCATCGTTCTGGCGAGATTTGTAACCTGAACGAAGGGAACCTTCTCTGCCGCACCCACAGAAACTCTCAGAACCGTCTCGGTTATACCCACCGATTTATCTTTCGGGGTAATGACAGCAGCCACACCGGCGCCGTCTGCCGTTCTAAGAATAGCTCCGAGATTGTGAGGGTCCTGCACACAATCAAGCACGAGATACAGTCCCTGGGGATGAGTCTCTAAGATATCAAGAAGCTCGCCTTCATCCCGCGCTTTGACGACATTGCGAGTAGGGGCTTTTTCAAATCGCTGATTTTGCTTGTTTTCAGGTCGAGATGTATGTTTATTGGCCCTTGCTGTGTGTTCGTTGAACTTCTTTGCCATATCACTGTACGGAATTAACGAGTTTGATTAAAGCTGCGGGGAGATTTTCCGAACCGTAAAACTCTGCTGCTGCAATTCGATCTGCTTGTATCTGAATGCGTTCGTTGATCTGATTAATGATGGGGAGATAGCGTTTCTCCAGAGAACTTTGCGTTTCTTCATCGAGGGGAGGGAGAGCTGCGAAGCCTTGCCCCCATGCCGGCAGTTCTCGGGACAGTCGCATAATAACAGGCACGGCTGCTTCGGCGCTATCTCTGTCCAACACGCGCGCCATTGTGTCGTGCAGAGCACCGAGAAGTACGATGCCGGCTCGAATTCGAGATTCTCCCAGCGATAATCCGGGTTGAGCGGGGACCGAACTATCCTTGGGGCTGACCGGCTGTTGCACTATCGGCAAATCTGCTTGTAAATCCTGTGCAGAGGCCGGCGTTATTGCAGCAAGCAACAACATTGTGCTTATTTGTCGAGCATCATACATAAGGCATGAAATTGCTTGAAGAATGAAAGAGAGTTGTAGCAACGAACCTGCTGCAAGCGAAAAATCTGCTCATACACCTTACCCCAATTTGTTTGCATATCTTTGCCGTACTTACTTACAATTTCCTCTTTAACTGCTGGCGGGAGTGACGGTATACGCTGTATTGATGTTCTGGCATCGTACACTTTAGGCAGGAGGTTGTTAAGCTTTTCTGTGGCGTTCTCTGCGCTTTCTCGGTCTGTGACCGACTCGAGTACCGGCAATAATTCCGTCGGTAGAACTGTAAAGTCTGCAAAAGCTCGGTCTATACCTTCCGGAATAGCTGCCTGAGATACAACAAGCAGAAGAGGCGAAGCTGCTAACACTACAGGAAATTTCATATCCATTGATATACAGCACGGCCGGGCGGTAATCCGACCCGGTCGTGACAGTGAGTTTGTTACGCTCAGTTTTTGGTTGCTTTTTTGTCGGTCTCGGCTGCGGGAGATGGCTCCGTTTTTTTCTCATCAATTTCAATTGATGACGCTTGCGTGTCAACCTCCTTCTCGCGAGCAATCTGCTCGAGCATTGCATTAATCTGTGCCTCTGCTGCAGAAGTTGCACTCTCAAGTCGGGAGATAGTGCTCTGCAAATCACGCTCAAGCTTCACTCGCTCACGTGCACGCTTCTTAATCTCTTGGGTAAGAGCCTGACGCTGAGCGCGCATGGGGTTCTTGTAATCATCCGGCAGGAGGTTGCGGTTCAGGCGAAGGATGGTCTGATAGGCGGCATCATCATCAAGAATCTTCTCGGCTCCTTCATAATCGCCGTTAATCATGAACTGGCGTGCACGATCGTTTGCTTCCCAGTATGTAGCGATGAGGGTAGGCACTGTACCGATAGCGGGGTCTTTCAAACCGTTTTCGTTACGGCGAAGCGCGTCCTTTACTTTAATGGTAGCAGCCTTCAGCATCACAAGGTTGCGATTATCCGGGTTATACCAGACCTGCGCTATCTGTTCGTTATTCTTCTTGAACTGTTCCTCAAGCTTATCATAAGCCTGTTGGTCGCGCTCCTGCATATCGGCCTTCTTGGCGGCATTCAGCTTAGCGCGCTTGGTTTCCTCGCGTTTAAGAAGATTATTCCAGCGCTTAGAGAGGTCCTTCAGGGTGCTCATATACCACTTGTATGCTTCCTTGTACTCGGGAATACCCTGATAGCGCTCACGAAGAATATCGAACTTGTCGAGTCCGCCTACCTTGCGAGCATTCTTGTATTCCTTTACATCGATAAGCATAGCCTGATAGGCGGCTTGGCCATCGCGAGTATATTTGTCACGGTCGTTTGAATTAATGACCGTAAACTCATAGGCGCCGCTGATGACGTTATTGTACTGAGCCTGCAGCTCTGCAACTTTAATTGCTACGCGATCAATCTCAGCCAGTTTAGCGGTGATGGTGCGTTTGCGATTTTCGCAGAGACTCTTAAGTGAACGGGACGGAGCAGAAAGTGAGGCCAACTCAGTATCTACCTGTGCTAACTGCTCACGCAGGCGCAGAGAGATATTCTTCACCTTGGCTGCCTCTTCATCTTGTGTAACAGGGGGCTGGGGGGCCGGAGCCGGTTCTGTCGTTTGAGCTTCATCTGCAGCGGGAGCTTCTTCACCACCGGTAGGTGTCACTGAGCCTCCTTCTGTGGGTGTCGATGTAGCCTCGGGAGTATCCGAGGTTTCTTTCTCGGCCGGAGCTGTTGTTTTTGCGGGCTTGGGAGCGACCTCTCGCTTGTCGAGAATGCTCGAGGTTTTTACTTCCATAGTTACCTCTTTACCTGCACGATCATAACCGACAAACTTTGTGTTACCGCCGGCCTCGTAGACAATTCTGCACTGAGTATAACGTTTAGCGTTAGAGAGTGTGATATCAAACACATCTGCGGCATTCAGCAGGGAAGCACCACAGGCCAGAATGGCGAGTAGAAATGTGGGACGTTTCATGATATTATGAGATACTGAAGAAAGGTTTTCTGATGATGTACGCATGTTATCACATTTCTGTTCCAATTGCAAACATCAAATGAGCTCTATGGCGTAAATAGCTGTTAATTTTCGATACTGAGCAGATTGCAGGCGTGCGCATAGGCTGCATCTCCACCTGTACCAAGCATGCGCATGAGTTCCTGAATGCGCTCTTCACAGTTCACTTTATTCAGCCGAGAAACAGTTCGTTCGCCGCTTTGGTGCTTTGATATAAGATAGTGATGATTTGCCAAAGCCGCGACTTGCGGGAAGTGGGTGATAGAAATAACTTGATGGTTGGCACCGAGCTCCCGCATTTTCATGCCAACGGCTCGCGCTATTTCACCACCCACATTGGCATCTATTTCATCAAAGACGAGCAGGGGGGTATCATCCCTACTGGCGAGAGCACTCTTCAGTGCCAACATAACGCGCGCCAATTCACCACTTGAAGCAATAAGACGCAGTGCTTTGAGTGGCTCACCGGGGTTCGGTCCGAATAGGAAATCGGTCTCTTCGGCGCCATGCGGTCCCGGCTCAGGCAGTGGCTGCAGACTTACTTCGAAAAGGGACTGACGGAACCCCAGCTGACGGGCATGGTGGAGGAATAGTTCTGCGAGCTTGGGGGCAGCTTTTTTGCGTGTGTTGCTCAGAGCAACGGCTGCTTTTTTAAGCTCAGCGTAGCGCTCTCGTTCTCTGTCTGCAAGTTGTCGGAGCATTTCCTCACGATTATCAATAGCATCCAGTCGCTGACGACATTCGGCAAGGTGCTGCATGATGCTTTCAAAGTCTGCACCATATTTACGTTTGAGAGTATCGAGCGTACTGATTCGTTCTTCCAGACGAGCCAATTCAGCCGGGTCGCCGCAGAGTGTGTCGGCATAATCCTGTAGACTGGCAGCTACGTCTTCCAGTTCTTCAACAATTGCGGGAAGGGGTGCCAGCCATTCAGCACAAGCGGCATCCAGCCGCTCCAGTTCACGGGCACTTCGAACCAATTGTCTAAGCCGGGAAAGGATGGAGTCATCTGCCCCGTCAATCATGTTGGCCATGGGCAGGGCCGTGTCGCGCAGGCGACCGGCGTTGCGTGCACGCTGCCAGTTAGCTTCCAGCTCAGCAGCTTCATCGGCAGTGAAGGCCGCGTTTTCAATTTCCTGAACCTGGTGTCTCAGGAAATCCAGCTCGCGCTCATTGGCCATTTCACTCTCCATGAGCTCACGGTATTCTGTTTTTGCGCGCAGCCATTCTTTGTAGGCCTGTTGATAAGCCTGAAGCGTTGTATCATTTTCGGCGAAGGCGTCGAGTAATTCCAGTTGCCGTTCCTGAGACGTGAGTGAACGGTGTGCCTCAGGGTGGTGCATATCAACTAAACCTGCCCCCACCTTGCGCAGCAGATTGAGCGTAGCAGGTGTACTGTTAATAAATTGCTTGTTTCCTGTAGGCGTAATAACGCGTCGAATTACAAGCATGCCATCCTCGCAGGAAGGTACACCAGCCTCCTCGAGAAGCGCGTTGACATACTGCGGTCGACTGAGGTGGAAAACGGCTTCAATGCTGCACTGAGATTCGCCGCTACGTATGCGACCTTTATCCGCGCGTTCTCCCATAACCAGAGAAATACCACCCATTATCACAGACTTACCGGCACCGGTTTCACCGGTGATAGCCAGAAAGCCTGATTCCGGTTCCCAGACCAGTTCATCAACGAGGGCCAGATTACGTATCTTTAACAGTGAGAGCATATTTTGCTTTGCGTTGCGGGCATATTATGGCATAATGTCGCAGCGAATAAAATAAAAATCTGAAGATGAAAGTACTTTTTCTTGGCAGCGGAACTTCTACGGGAGTTCCTGTTATAGGCTGTCGCTGTGATGTCTGTATGTCCGATAACCCTCGCAATAAGCGGCTGAGGGCTTCTGTGCTTGTTTGTTCAGAGACTACCACTATTCTTGTTGATTCTTGCCCTGATTTGCGTCAACAGGCTCTGCGCCACAATCTCACTGCAATCGATGCCGTCATTTACACGCATGAGCACCTCGACCATACAACCGGTTTTGACGACATGCGCGCATTCTGCTGGCAACGGGATGACAGACTGCCACTTTATGCCGGAACGAGCTGCCTGGCTCACCTGAAACGCATGTTTGCCTGGGCCTTTTCTGAGCAGAATACATACAAAGGCTATATTCGCCCTGCAGCTCATGACCATGAAGGGAATCCATTTACCATTGGGGATATAGAGGTTACTCCTGTACGGGTTGAGCATGCTACGGTTGAAACCTATGGTTATGTATTCCGTTGCAAAGGACGCTCATTCGGCTATGTACCGGATATTAAAGTGTTGCCGGAAGAATCTCGCCCGTTATTGCAGCAACTTGATGTTTTGGCAATGGACGGTTTGACCACCAAAGAGCATCACACGCACCTGAGCGTGGCAGATAATGTGGAACTGATGCTTCAGCTTGCTCCCCGCCGTGGCTTACTGACTCATTGCGGTCATGCTGTTGATTATGATTCAACCTGTCGCACGTTACCGGATTTCATGGCTCCGGCATACGATGGCTTAGAACTTAATATCTGAGCAGTTATCTATGAAAAAAAGCCTCCGCCGCGGCTTGCTGGGGGGGGGTTTTGAAAAAAAACCCCTTTTGG
>JAZSEM010000025.1:0-28948 GCA_045531695.1 Akkermansia sp. | reverse complement strand
ATTGTCTTCCTAAGACCGCTTGGCCTCCGACTTCCCGAGGTACGAGGGCGGTAGCTCAATAGGCAGGGGCGTAAGCCCCTGCAGCGAGTAAAAAAAGAACATGAGCCCTGAAAGGGCGGCAGAAATGGCGCGTATCGAAATTGTTGCGTTATTTATGCCAACCTGCCTCTCATCTGCCGCCCTCGTTCCTCGGGCTCATCTATTTTATATACTCCTACCCGGGGCTTCGCCGCTACGTGGCTCAGCCGCCGGGCTATTGTTCTGTCGCCCGCTGACGCGGGCTCAAAGTACGGTTCCCGTCTTCGGCTACGCCTTCGCCGAGGCGGGCGCCTTCGCTCGCTAGGGATAAATATCTTTTTAACGGCCTTCGGCCGGGTGAAAAGAGGGCTGAAGCCCGCGGTGAAGAACCGGCTGCGCACGGTGGTATAGGCCACGCATATCCGCGGGCTTCAGCCCGCCTAGCTCAACACTTTGTAAATTGTAGATTGTAGATTGTAAATGCTCGTCAAGCTCCAATTTAACGGTGCAAATCTACAACAAAAATACTGAAAAAAGCGATATATGAAAGCCTTATTTCTTTGTCGTTGATGAGCAAAAATCACTTGAAAATTGATAATTGTTAAAAATTTTCCAAAAAAAGGCTTTTCAAAGTGAAAGTTTTTTGATATAGTCCGCGCGTCTGACCTGCCGGGAGCAGGTGAAAACCAGCCCGGGAGGAACCCAGACTTACCACATATATGTCTGATTACACTACACGAGTGCTGGAGCAGGTGCGCGCCAAGAACGCCGCCGAGCCCGAGTTCCTGCAGGCAGTGCAGGAGGTATTTTCTACCATCACCCCCGTGCTGTCTGCCAATAAGAAATACGAGGATAATTGCATCCTTGAGCGCATCGTAGAGCCTGAGCGCACCATCATTTTCCGAGTGCCTTGGGCAGACGACAACGGTAAGATACACGTCAACCGTGGTTACCGCGTGGAGTACAACAGCGCCATCGGCCCGTACAAGGGCGGCCTGCGTTTCCACCCCTCCGTGAACCTGGGCATCCTGAAGTTCCTGGGTTTCGAGCAGATTTTCAAGAACTCGCTCACCACGCTGCCCATGGGTGGCGGTAAGGGTGGTGCCGACTTCGACCCCAAGGGTAAGAGCAATGCCGAGGTCATGCGCTTCTGCCAGAGCTTCATGACCGAGCTGCAGCGCCACATCGGCCCCGATACCGACGTACCCGCCGGCGACATCGGCGTGGGTGCCCGTGAAATCGGCTATATGTTCGGCCAGTACAAGCGCCTGCGCAACGAGTTCACCGGCGTGCTGACCGGCAAGTCCCTGAACTGGGGCGGTTCCCTCATTCGCCCCGAGGCCACCGGTTACGGCACCGTATACTTCGCCCAGAACATGCTCGCCACCAAGGGTGACGACCTGCAGGGCAAGGTTTGCGTGGTTTCCGGCAGCGGCAACGTGGCTCAGTACCTGGTACAGAAGCTCAATCAGCTGGGCGCCAAGCCCGTGACCATGAGCGACTCCAACGGCTTCGTCTTCGACCCCGAGGGTATCAGCCTCGAGAAGCTTGCCTGGATTCAGGAGCTCAAGAACGTGCGCCGTGGCCGTATCAAGGAGTACGCCGATGCCTTCCCGGGCGTTCAGTACTTCGAGGGTCAGCGCCCCTGGAGCGTACCCTGCGACTGCGCTTTCCCCTGCGCCACTCAGAACGAAATCAACGGTGCCGAGGCCGCCACTCTTATCAAGAACGGCTGTAAGCTCGTGGCTGAAGGTGCCAACATGCCCACCGATTTGGAGGGTATCAACGCCTACCTGCAGGCCAAGATTCTGTACGGTCCGGCCAAGGCGGCCAACGCCGGTGGCGTAGCAACATCCGGTCTCGAGATGAGCCAGAACAGCATGCGCCTGAAGTGGAGCTCCGAGGAGGTTGACGCCAAGCTCTTCGGTATCATGAAGAACATTCACGAGAACGCCTACAACCACGCTCGTGAGTTCTCCCCCGACTCCACCGGTGACTTCACCAACTACGTGGCCGGTGCCAACATCGCCGGTTTCGTGAAGGTGGCCGACTCCATGATTGACCAGGGTCTGGTGTAATACCCACCATTGGTAACAATCCGCTTTTCAGAGAAACCGCTGCCCGATTAAGGGCAGCGGTTTTTCCTATATTTCCACAATTTCAACAAACAGAATCAACATCACCACCCGGTAAGTCGCCATCCCTCCTTGACTCTTCGCAGGATATATGATAGAACTTGCACAAGTCAACAAACAGCAGAGCAGAAATGAACAACAGAGCACTTTTCAGGGAATTGGAGCGCGAATTGCGGCGTGAGCCGGGGTTCTGCACGAGCGAGGGAGTGCTCATTCGCAATGCAATAGCCGAGGCCGCCATGGAGCTGCGCCCGGAGCTGCTGCGCCTGCTGCTGGGGCACGCGGAACTGCGGGGCTTCTTCTTTACCGAAGTCGAGGGCGTGACGGTGTTCGACAAGGTGAAGTTCCTGCGATTTGTGTCCAACAAGAACTTTCTGCCCGACAGCTTTACCGCCTACCGCAACCGCATAGGTCTGGCAGACGGCACGGGCGACATGCTGGCCGAGCGGCGTCAGGTTGTACTGAGCTGGCCCTACAAGGACTGCCTGCTGGAGGGCGGCCAGACCCGCGAGGAAGCACGACGTCAGGAGATATTCTGGAACGAAACGCTCGCTCCCGATGAAATCACCCGCCTGACCGAGCCCAAGGCCCTCTGCAATTTCCACCGCGTGACCGCCGAGGGAGTTCACCCCGTCGATTCCCTGAGTGACGACGACAACTACATCATACGCGGCAACAACCTACTGGCTCTCTACAGCCTGCGCAAGCGCTACGCCGGTCAGGTGAAGATGATTTACATCGATCCGCCCTACAATACCGGTGGCGACAGTTTCGGCTACAATGACACCTTCAATCACAGCACGTGGCTGACCTTTATGCGCAACCGACTGGAAGTAGCGCGCGACCTGCTCACGCCCGACGGCAGCATTTACGTGCAGCTGGACTGGAACGAGGCGCACTATTGCAAAGTGCTGATGGATGAAATTTTCGGTCGCGACTGTTTCCGCAACGAAATCATCTGGTGCTACACCGGCCCCGGCTCACCGGGCATGAAACAGCTCAACCGCAAGCACGATACCATCCTTTGGTACTCCCGCACGCCGAACGAATGGGTATTCAACGGCAACGACATTCGCCTGCGCTCCGAGGTTCATGCCGGTGGATTTAAGGGCGAAATGAGCGCCAACGTGAGCAGCAGCTACAGCGAAAAAGGTAAAATACCCGAGGACTGGTGGGAGCTCTTCCATACCCCTGAAGATTTGGCAGATGAAATCCGCCGTCTGGGTGAAGAACAGAAGCGCATAGACGATGCCGACTGGTTCAAAGCCGCCGTTGCCGCCCGCATAAAGGTGGACGGCGTGCAGCGCACCGGCTACCTGACCGAAAAGCCCTACAAGCTCATGGAACGCCTGATTCGCCAGGGGACCAACGAGGGTGATTTGGTGCTCGATTTCTTTGCCGGCAGCGGCACGACCGGCTATGTGGCCGGCTACCTGAACCGTCGCTACATACTCGTGGAGCAGCTGGAGGACACCGTGGCCATCATGCACCGCCGATTCAGGGATTCCTCCCCCGTCTACTGCGAGCTGGCAGCAGCCAACAGCCGATTTGTGGCAGAAATTGCAGCGGCAAGCACCGGCGAGGAACTGAGCGAGATTTTCCGCAGCATGGAGCAGCACGGTTACCTGAATTGGCGTGTCGACGTACAGGCCCTGACCGACAGCACGGCAGAGCTGACAGCCCTTCCCCTCGAACAGCAGAAAGCCCTGCTGCTGGAGTGCCTCGATAAGAACATGCTGCACGTCCCTCTGAGCGAAGCCGACAGCAGCGAGTTCACCCTCAGTCCGACAGACCGCGAGCTCAACCGCAGTTTCTACAAGCAGGCATGAGTACCCCCGCCACAGAGCAGCAGTCCCTGCCCGCCACGCTGACCGCCGGGCTCAATCCCGCGCTGCAGCTGCGCCCTTACCAAGCGGATTGCTTTACCGCCTGGCTGAAGTACTGGGAGCGCTACGGGCAGGACCCGGCAGCCCTGCACCACCTGCTCTTTCACATGGCCACCGGCAGCGGCAAAACCCTGATTATGGCAGGGCTCATGCTGCACCTCTACTCACAGGGCTACCGCAATTTCCTGTTCTTCGTCAACTCCACCAACATCATCGGCAAGACAAGGGAGAACTTCCTCAACCCCGCCTCGGGCAAGTACCTCTTTGCCCCCGCCATCATGATAGACGGCAAGCAGGTGGAAGTGCGCGAAGTGAGCCATTTTCAGGAGTCGCGCCCCGACTGCATCAACCTGTGCCTGACAACCATTCAGAAACTCCACAGTGACCTCAACACCGCAAGAGAGGGCACTCTGAACTTCGAGGACTTCGCCCAACAGAGCATCGTTTTCATATCCGACGAGGCACACCACATCAACGCTACAACCCGCAAGAGTCGCCCCCTGCACAGCATGTCACTGCAGCAGCTCGAGCTGGCATTCGAGTCCCCCGACTTTGAACCGAGCTACGAGAACACAGCTCTGCGACTCTTCAATACCGACACCGGCAGCTCCCGCCCCAACGTACTGCTGGAGTTCTCGGCCACCATCGATTTCGATGACCGCAATCTGGCAGAGAAGTACCGCAACAAAACCCTGTTCGACTACTCGCTGAGGCGCTTCAGGCAGGACGGCTACTCCAAGAACATCTGCCTGCAGCAGAGCAACCTGTCCCCGCTCGACCGAGCCCTGTTGGCCACCCTGCTCAGCCAGTACAAGCGCAAGCTCTTTGCCTCCATCGGTCTGGAGTGCAAGCCGGTCGTCCTCTTCAAATCCCGACTCATTAAGGAGAACGCCACCTTCTACCGAGAGTTCACGGCAGCTCTTCGCTCGCTGACGACAGCCGATTTGGAGCGTCTGCGCCGAGAAGCCACGGGAGATACCGCCGCCATCTTTGCCCACCTGACAGCCACCGGCTACTCGGCAGAAAACCTCATTGCCGAGCTGCAGGAGGACTTCTCGGACGAAAAACTGCTGCTGGTGGACAACACGGAAATCAGCCCCGAAAAACAGCTCCTGCTCAACAGTCTGGAATCCCCCGATAATAAGATTCGAGCCATCTTTGCAGTCGACATGCTCAACGAAGGTTGGGATGTGCTGAACCTCTGCGACATCGTGCGCCTGTACGAAACCCGCGCCGGTTCCGGTGGCAAACCCGGCAACAAAACCGTAGCTGAGGCCCAGCTGATAGGGCGAGGTGCTCGCTATCTGCCCTTTGCCGATTGCACAGCACCGCATGCGCCGGTCGGGCAACGCAAGTACGACAGGGATGCCGCCAACCCGCTTCGACTGCTCGAAACCCTGCACTACCATAGCGCCACAGACAGCCGCTACCTGCAGGAGCTCAACACAGCACTGGTACAGAGCGGACTGCTGGCTGAGCGCAGCTGCACCGTGACTGAGGAGCTCAAGTCCACCTTCACCGCCGGCGATTGCTATAACAACACCCGCCTGTACTTCAACCGCCGCGAGGAACTGCCCGCTGCAGAATGCACCCCGCTGGCCGAGCGCCTGAGCGAGCAGCCGGTGGCTGTACTCAATCTGCGCAAGGGGCGCTGCAGCCTGCCGCTGGCAGGCATGGGGCGCCACCTGCTGCGTGCTGCCCTCAATCGGCTGGAGAGCTACAGACTCGACCGCCTGCAAGCGGCATTCCCCGCGCTCAGCTCGATGCAGGAGTTCATGGAAAGCCCGCTCTATCTGGGCGGGCTGAGCGTTCAGGTGGAGGGCTGCACTGCCAAAACTCCCCTCACCCAACAGCAGAAGCTCCATATCACCCTTACCTCCCTGCAGCAGCTCGAACCTCAGTTACCCCGCCCCGGTCACCGCTATCGCGGCAAGCAGGTTCTCACCTCGCGCCCCCTCAGCGAGCTGGTACAGCCCCGCAGCATACAGCTGGATTTCGAGACAGGTGAGGAGCCCATCGATGGTTCTGCCTATGCCGATGAGGACTGGTTCGCCCGTACCACCTGCCACCCCACGGCAGCAGAGGCCAACCTGCTGAGCGCCCTGCAAACAGTAGCCCCGCAACTGCGAACGCGCTACCGCAGCATGTGGCTCATACCCAACCGAGGGGATGTGCGCCTGCATGAGTTTGCCACCGGGCACCCCTTTGCCCCGAGCTTCATACTCTGCCTGAGCCCGGCAGCTCCTGCAGCCACCCCGCTACAGATATACGTAGACTGCCGCCCCGAGCACCTGCAACAGCTCTACCGCCACCGAGCCTCCACCCTTCACGGGTTGCAAGCTGCAGCCGAGAGCACCTTTGCCGGCTCACTCTTCTCCCGCCCTGTCGTTCTGGGACGCGCGCTCTACACTCCGACCGCGGTAAGGGACTTCATAGCAGAGCTGCTGAGCCGCCCTCTCTAACCATTATTCAACAAATGGCAGCCAATGTGGGTCTGAACCCACACCATGAAATACCCAACCATCCTCACCCTACTGGCTGCGACCACCTGTGCCACCGCTCAGGAAGTCACGGATTACCTCGATACCGCCTATGGCCGCTCACCTCACCCTATGGCACCACGCCATACCGGCAGCCTGCGCGCAGCCATGCCGGCAGAAGAGCAATCGCCTGCCCGACATCCCGGCATTTTCACCCTACGAGATGTCATCGAGCGCAGCTATGCCCGAGTCAGCGAGGAGCTACTGACCGGCTGGGAGTGGTTCCCCTCCACCCCTCAACATTTTGCTCCCTACCTCGACTCCCTCTTCGTACCGGGTAATACCTGTGTGCAACCCAGCAACATCGTGGAGCAGGATGCCCTGAGTACCGGCGCCCAGTTCGTGAAATCCCGACTGTCGCGCATCGGTCTGCAGTACAACCTGACCCTCAGCGCCAACTACACCGCTGTTCACCCCCGGTCCAACGGGGGCAGGAATGACTTTGCCTCGACCAACAACTCATTCTCCGGCACTTGGTTCCTGCTCAAGAAAAGCGACAACAGTCAGGGCTTGTTCCTGACCATGGAGGCCGACTGGGGACACGGCTTCAACTTCAATGAGCGTAAGAGCAGCGCCCAGAGCACCATCGGCAGCCTGAGCAACCCGCAGGGCAGCCTACGCGGAGGTAATGGCGTATTCATTCCCCACCTCGCCCTCGGCTACAGTGCCTTCAACGGTAAGTGGGTGGGCATGGTCGGCACCATCGACACCTCCAGCTACCTCGACCAGAATATCTATGCTGCCGATTGGAACGGCAACCTCACCAACTCGGCTTTCGGTTCCAATCCCTGCCTGCCGCTGGAATGGGCCAACTGGGGCTACCTGACCGCCTGGCAACCCAACGATAAGTTCTACGCCATGTATGCCACCACCGGCTGCAATGGCGGCATCAACAAGAACCCCTTCCGCTACATCAGCTCCAACGCTTGGGTACACATTGCCGAAATGGGTTACATGGCCAAGGACTTTATGGGACTCGGTGAAGGTACCTACCGATTCCAATACACCATCACCCGTAACAAGGGCGAGACCGGCAGCGGTGCCGCCATCAACATTCAACAGCAGCTCGGGCACAGTTCACGGCTGGGCTTCTTCTCACGCTGCGGTGTGATGGACACCGACGCAGCCAGCGTGAGCAACGTACGCGCCGCTGCCACGGCAGGTCTGGTGCTACAAGCCCCCTTCACCAGTAGCGGCTGGGGCAGTGCCGCCAACAACGACCAGCTCGCCTTCGGGTTCCTGTGGGAGCGCGCAGCTGAATCCCCCCATCGCCACAAGGATGAATACGGCCTGGAACTCAGTGCCGTGGTGCAGATTACCCCCACCTTCTTCCTGCAGCCGGATATTCAGTACATCTTCAACCCTATAAACCAGACTGACCACAGCGGAGAACTGGTACTACAAATGCAGGGCGTGTTCAGATTTTAACCGCCCCGGCACACCAACACCAGCCAACCGACAACCGCGACAGGCGGATATAGCGCCAGCAGCAGACACTCCGTCAGCTGCCGGCGCATTATTGCATATACCCAACCGAACAGGTAAACTAACACACAGGGAATCAACATAGCCACCGGCAGAAACTCATAATCAGTATGGCCGCAAATACAATTCACGCCGTCCTTAAAAGTCCACACCATCATGGCTCCTGCCACCAACCATAAATACTGAGTTCCCCGTTGCCACAGGGAAAGCAGCATAAGCACAGAACCACCTGCGGCTATATATGGAAACCGATTCTGCAATTCACGCAACCCCGCCACCTCGCAGGTCTGAATCACATCCACCCCACTCAACCACCACCACAGCCACAAAACAAGCAACATATACAGCAGACAGGCAGTAATCACAAGGCAGCGGTCAGGGCGAAAAGTCATGGTCAGATTATATACCCCGCTCTCAGACAAGTCAAGGAGCAAAAGTACACACTGCCATGCTGAATACTTGACAGATGTCAACCAAACAGGCAGAATCCATAACATGACAAAGCAGCCCCCCGTCAGCCGTCGACTGGCAGAAAGTCGCCCCGGGTACATACTCGGTGGCATATTGGCCCTTCTCTGGATTACCGCCATGTCTGCGGCAGATTCAAACGCCTGCACCCTCACCCCCTTCCTCTGGGGGCTGTCAGGGGTTGTGATCATGGCCGTCATCTGCATATTGATGGGCTATAAGGTCGTCAGACTGCCGCTGATAGCCTGGGTAAGTCTGGCGGTAGGCGGATATTACCTGGTACGGGCATACCACGGCTTTTCACTGACAGATAATTGGACGGACATCGGGCTCATCTGCTTTGCTTTTGTCTATTATCTGGCCGGCGTGTATGGGGGCCAACGCCTGAGCAGTCGAGGCTGCGCACTGGTTCTCGGCATTGCAGCAGCCATCAATATCTTCTACCTTTGGCTACTGAAAGATTCCGATATCAGTCTGCATTGGGTCGGTCGTACCGATATTAGCCTGATTGGCACGAACACTCGCAATACCGGCCTCTTTGTCTACAAAAACTTTGCGGGACTCTTTCTGGCCCTCAGTGGCGGGCTGTTACTGTGGCGCAACATATGGCGAGGAACGCGCAGCCTTTCCACCCTGCTGAGTTCCGCTCTGGGCGTGGGAGCCATCGTAGCCTCATTCTTTTGCGGCTCACGAGCAATCCTGCTTATCCTCCCCCTACTACTGATAAGCGGGTGGATTTTATGGCTGATACTCAAAATATTCAGCGACAAGGGGCTTGGATGGATTATGATTACAACAGGCGTACTCATTCTCACCGGCGCCCTGATAGCCGGCTATGAGTTCCTGTTTGGGGATACCCTCATGAAGAGTCTCTTCGACAGCGACTCCCACCTGCGATTCCATGTATGGGAATATGTAAATAATGCCGCAACGCGAGCCCCTTTATGGGGATTCGGTCCCTGTGGCTCCACCTGGGAAATTGTAACAACCTACCGCGAGTGGCAGCTCCCCAATTATGCACACAATGAGTACCTGCAGATGTGGGCGGATTACGGCCTGATCGGGCTGGGGGGCATGCTGCTTATCATCGTGCTGCATATCATCCATGCCTTTCTTGCCCTATCGTCGGATTCCCTTTTCCCGGAGCGTCGCATCAGTGTATCGCTGGCACTACTCAGCCTGGGGGGGCTGTGCTGCTCCGCCATCACAGACTTCGTATGGCACAACGCTGCGCTGATTTCCATGGGGGCCTTTGCCTGTGGCACCTTGGCCTCCCCCTTCCCACACCGCCCGCTTCAGATTTTCAATCGTCAAAAATGGAGAGAAAGCGACAAACCGATTCCGGTAAAAGCCGAGGGGCGTTGTGTAAAGGTCATTATCAGCGCAGCTTCGCTGGCACTCGTGGCCCTCATGCTCCAACTCAGTGGCACACTCTACCGCCCCTTTATTGCTCAGTGGCAATACGATGCCATGATTGCCAGAGGAGACTCCACGGAACAATGCAGAGCCCACTTGCTCAACATCGTTCCCATCTATCCGCACAGTAAAATTGCAGATGAGTTCATTCTGCGCGCTCCCACCACCACCCCGAACTGGGATGAATACGAAAAAGCCCTGCTACAAATTCTCGAAGCTAACCCTCGCCAACTCTTCACCGCCTCCATCCTGGCGCAATGTCTAGGCAAACAACACCGATTCGAGGACGCTGAAAAGGTATTCCGCTACTACTATCCGGAGGATGGTCCGGGCAACAACAACCTGTCGCCTTGGGCAACCTTCTACACAGCCAACCTGCAACACTGGGGAATGCAGCATATTGAAAAGGGTGATTTAGGAACCGCCCTTTCCATGCTGAATTATGCAGACAAACTGGCTAAAATAACAGGCTACATACCCAATGCTCAATACAGAAGCGGCGTTCGTTCCTGGGTCCATTTAGGTTCGGATTCTCAAAAGCTATACCAGCGTAGCTGTAGAGCCGACCTTGCAACCCTGAGGGCTATCAATCCACCACAAAACCACTCATGGCAGCAGCCTTTGACCGAGGGTGGCAAACCGGCACTTTACACAAGATACCAGAAGTAACCGTCGAAAATTGCTTATTTTCTGATTCTTTTACATGAATTTCAAAAAAAAATCCATAACCGCGCGTTTTCCGCTTGCAATAATAAAAAAAAAGTGCAATATAAGAGAAGTCCGCTTTGCGGTTATAGACTTTACTGACTGATATGAGCACACCTCCTCCGCCCCCTTCACCTGTTCGTCCGGTACCTCCCACAGTACCGGTTCCTCCTACTGCGCGCCCGGTTCCCCCGGCACCGACCAGTGCTCCGGTTCCACCCGCACCGCCTGCCCGCCCCGCTGCCAGCACGGTGCCGCTTAGCGCCCCCACACCTCCTGCACGTCCCGGTGCTCCTGTACCTCCGCGTCCTGCTGCTCCTGCAGCTCCCGGTGCTCCCGTACCTCCGCGCCCCGCTGCTCCTGCTGCTCCCGGCGCCCCTGTACCTCCGCGTCCCGCTGCTCCTGTAGCTCCCACTGCACCTGTTGCTCCCGGTGCTCCCGTACCTCCGCGCCCTGCTGCTACAGTACCGTTGAGTGCACCCACAGCTCCTGCTCGTCCCGGCGCTCCCGCAGTACCGCCTGCTCCCACGGCTCCTGCCGCGGCTCCCGCAGCTGCTCCGGCCGCTAAGCCTGCTGCCCCCGCAGCCAAGCCCGCCATGCCCGCTGCCACAGCACCGGTCGGCAAGCCCGCCGGCTTTACCAAGCCCGCAGGTTTCAGCAAGCCCGCCGGCTTCGGCAAGAAGGCTGCAGAAGTTGAGGAAGAAGATGACGAACCCAAGAAGGACAGCCCCGTCATCATCGTTCTGGCTGCGCTCACCCTCATCATCATGGGTCTGGTGTGCTTCAAACAGTACCAAACTGATCAGACTCCCGGTCGCGTGTCCGAGTACACCTTTGGTTCCCCCACTGCCGGTGGCGATGAAGCTGTGAGCGATGACAGCGGCTACGCTGAGGAGGAGGAATCCTCCGGCGAGAGCGAGGACTACGCTGACGAAGAAGAGTAATTCTTTCTTTGAACAAATCTCTCAATAACTGCATCCAAGCAAACACTATGGCATTACAGATTACTGAAAGCAACTTCGAGGCAGAGGTTATCAACTCCACCGTACCGGTGCTGATTGACTTCTGGGCAACTTGGTGTGGCCCCTGCCGCATGATTTCCCCCATCGTTGATCAGGTCGCCACCGAGATGGCAGGCGTGGCCAAGGTTGGCAAAATCAATGTGGACGAAGCCGGCGCTCTTGCCACCCGTTACGGAGTGAAGAATATCCCCACGCTCGTCTTCATCAAAAACGGTCAGGAAGTCGACCGCGTGACCGGCGCCACGTCTAAAGACAATATCGTTGCCAAGCTGAAGGCTTGCCTCTGATGCAGTCATAAAAATCTCTTCAACGGGCAGACCTTAAAACGGTCTGCCCGTTTTGCATATCCACCCCACAAAACGAACTACACCACGACTATAGAAATAACTGAAAACAACTTCGAGACCGTGGTTACCAACTCCCCTGTACCCGTGCTACTGGATTTCCGGTCAACCGGCTGCGGTCCCTGCTGCATGATTGCCCCCGTCCTCGACCAACTCGCAGCCGAAATGAAGGGCGAAGCAAAAATCGGCAAGGTAAATGTGGCCGACAACATGAAACCGGCCGTAACTCACAAAGTCACCTTGCTTCCCACATTGATCATTTTCAAAAATGGCAAAGAAGTTGACCGAATCCTGCAAGGAGCTTCAAAGCAAAACATCATCGCCCGCCTGAAATCCCTCATATAACAAGTCAAGAAAGCAAAACATAACAGGCTAACCAACTAATGGTTAGTCTGTTTTCATTTTTCTTCCTGATAAAGATAGACGCCACACACACAATTTCAGATTGACTTTGCAGGAATATAGACATAGAATAGCCACGACGAATGAGGAATGGCCGCCCCCTTACATGAAAGAAGGCGACATCCTCATTAATTCAATTCTCACAATCCCACACCATGTCGTATTCTGACAGCACAGCAGCAACCGGTGGCCACCACCTCATCAATCAATACGACGCCATTTATGTCGATGCCTGCACATGGATGGCCTCAGAAATGGAAAGTTTCCTGCAACAGGTTGCCCCGCACATTCTGAACAGCGGTCACAAACTTATCATGACCGACAGCGTATTGCGCGAGCTGAACAATTGCGCCTCGCTCAAATATGCTGCGCAGACAGCCCTGCGACTGAAAGAACAATACAGCGACCTTATCGCTACCGAGGACAGTTCAACCGGCAGTAACACCGCCGATGGTGAGTTTGTACGAGCTTTCTTCTTCAACCATAACAAGCGCCGTCAGCTGCTCATTACGCACGACCAACAACTGGCCACCGACATACAGAACTGCTGTGGAGGCAATTCAGATGAAGAAGCTCCCTCTACCGCCGTCATGACCCTGTGGCCCGATGGTGATTTAATAACATTCCACTGCATGATGCAACGAAAAGACCACCAGGCACGCATGCGCCTGGCTGAAATGGCCGGCAATGCCCCCATCTATCTGGACAGCACGGCCCTCAGCCACGAACAACTCCCTGCATTCCTATGCCACCTGCATACGCCGCTCCTCATGCAGGAACGCCCGGCTCGTGTCATTAACAACTCGCTCACGCCCGAGCAGCGTACCCATCTGGAAACTCAGATAAGCGAATACCCCGGCCTGCTGGAAATCATTGACACCGACCCTACACTGAGCGAGACGGATGCCCTGCTGGGAGAGATTTACCTCAATCCCAACAACATGGGAACAGACCGCATCATACTCGTAACGAGTGATGTAGCCCGGGCCAATGAACTGCGCAGCCGACGCCCCAAGTGTGACCGCTTTCCCTACATCGATTTCATGACCATCAACAAGTATGCCTACCTGAGCTACCTCAAGCTCTCAACTGAGCATACTCCGGCGCCCCGCCCCCCGCAACAGTCATCCCCTCGCGCAACGGCTCCTGCAGAACCACGCGAGCGCAAGCCTGCCGCCTATGTTCCCCAGCTTATCGGTGCCATTAAGAACGACGACATCGAGACCATGTGCACCTACATAGCCAAGGGAGCCAGCCTGCGCAACGGTATTATCACCGCCCTCTGCCGCGAGAAAGATAAGTGCCTGCGCGTTCTGCTCGAGACCGCAGCTACTCCCATTGAAGCGAGTTGCTTTGACTGGTGGGTGTGCACCTTCAATTCCTTTGCAGAGCCCGACTATCTGGCACATAACCCCGAGCACTTTAAGTTGCTCTCCATGCTGATTTCCAAATCCGCCCCGCTCACCGACTGCACAGAGTCTATGAATACTCTGGCAGAGCGCGTGAGCGCCCCCAATGCCGCACAGGAACAACTCTGGGAGATTATTCGCCTGGCCCTGCAGAACGGCGCTCCGGCAGCCGTTTATTCCCACTCCACCGGCGAAACACTGCCCGAAATAGCCACACGGCAGGGTAATAGAGCTGCACTTGCTTTCCTGCAAGCTCGGTAAATAAAGCTTTTCAGTTACTTATTAATTCAGAAAGCCGCAGCCTGTTACAGGCTGCGGCTTTCTGCTTTTATGACTTTACAGCGGGTAAATCTCAGGCCTTCTTGCGGGGCAGGAAGAAGAACATGAGACCGCAAACCACCATGAGGGCACCTGCCACACTCAGCGGAATACCGAGAGCGATGTTGGCGTCCTTCAGGTAGCCACCCAGCCAGCTGATGAGTGCACCGGCACCCACCGAGGTGAGGTTGAGCAGGCCATAGCCCGTTGCAGAGAATCGCTCGTCAATCTGCGAGCGCAGCACAGGCATGAGCGTGGCATCCAGCGAGCCCTGAGCCACACCCTGCATAGCCACAAGGCCCAGAGTCATAGCAAGACCGAACTCAATGGGCAGCCCCAGTGCAGGCAGCATGGCAATCACCACGCAGGGGCCGGCCAGACAGAAACCGATACCGGGCACATAGGCGCGGGCGTTCGGGTTGTTGGTACGGGCATACCACATATCAGCCACTACAGCCGCAATCAGCACAGCGCCATACTTGGCGAAGTTAATCCAGCTGGTAGCCTGAGGACCGGCCTCAGCCTCGGGGATATTGAACATATCGATGAGCAGGCGGGGGTACCAGCCCATAAGGAACCAGTTAGCAAAGCCGGCGATAGCGTAGGCAATCAGCAACATGGGGAAAGCACGACCGCTGAACAGGTTACGCAGCACATCCATGACTGTGAAGTCGTTGCCGGCAGCAGCAGCAAGCTTCTGCTGACCCTCGGCAGCAGCGGCCTCGGCGGCAAGCTCCTCGGGGGTGGCACCCTCGGGGTCTCGCAGGCAGAAGATAACGATGAGGGCGTATGCCACACCAATGAAACCGAAGGTCTCGAAAGTCAGGCGCCAGCCCAGCTGGCAGGGATCACCGGCCATCATGGCACCGCAACCGGCCAATACCTGACCGGCATAAATACCGCTCATGTGAATACCGGTAGCCATCGAGCGGGTCTTACCGCGGTGGTAGTCAGAGATAAGTGCCAGAGCAGCGGGGATATAGAAGGCCTCACTCACACCCATGAGGGCACGCCAGAAAATGAGCTCCTCGTAGGAATTGGCCTTACCGGTCATGTAGGTTACAGCAGACCACACCACCAGCGAGCACAGAATGATGAACTTGCGGCTGAAACGGTCGGCCAGGAAACCACCCACCGGGCTCAGTGCGGCATACACAATGAGGAAGGCGGAGGTCACCATACCAAAGTCTGCCTGGGTCATCTTAATACCCTCGGCACCTTCGGTGATGGACTGGTTAAGCACGGCCAGCAGCTGACGGTCGAAGTAGTTGAGCATGACAACCACCCACAGCACAGCCACACAAATCCAAGCCCACTTACCGGGACCGCCGGCGGGGGCGGACTTTGCCACGGGCTTGTTCTTAAAGCCATTCTTCAGGCCGATTACGATGGCAGCAGCGGCAATAGCCAAAGCGCCCCACAGGGTGATACCCACGGCCTCGGAGCAGGCGCGAAGAGCATCCACGAGCCAGGTCCAGCTCGATTCTGTTGTTTCGTTCATATGTTTTATTGCTTTATTTGTATGTTGGAGATAAGAGGAGTACGAATACCGGGGTGAGTCTCGCCGGAGATGATGAAGACGGTACCAAAGACATTCACCGCCGGGGCAGTGGCAATACCGATGCCATTCCGGCCGGCAACAGACCAGGTACCGCTGTCGATATTGTATGCGTAGATGGCCGTATTCTGACCGGGGTGCTCAGCCGGAGCTTTACCCACCAGACTGGCTCGGTAGTAATTACCGGGGTCACCGCAAATCAGTAACAGATTGTCACGAATGGCGGGCATGGGGCCGGCGGGAGCCACAATCGTCTCGGGCATGTCAGCAACCTGAGTCCACGTATCGGTGGCAGGGTCATAGCAAAGAGTGCTCTTCAGGTATGTGCGCTCGGCGGCTCCCTTGGCATCCGGGTGCAGGGAGCAACCGCCGGCCACGTAAATCTTGCCGTCATCCCATGTGCCCGCAGCCGTACCGGCAACAGCCAGCATACGACCTTCGCCGGGCATGGGAGCCAGCTCCTGCCAACCGGCAGCCGGATTCTGCAAATCCAGCACAAAACTCCGGTTCAGACAAGTTACAGACTCAGCCTTCTCCTGGCCGCCAAACACATAGAGCTTGCCGTAACGCTGCACAAAGGCAGGATAAGCCGTGGTGACGGGCAGTGCCGGCAGAGCCTCGGTGCTGCCATCGGCAAGAATACGGGTCACAGTTGCCACGTGCCCATCCATATTGCAGCCACCGGCAATTACCATACTGTCACCACCGGAGGTATGAGTGTCACCACCGGAGGTATGAGCCGCATAGCCGATGGGGTAAGGCAACTTAGCCAGAACGGCACAGCTGCCATCAGCAGGATTGAAGCTCAGGATTTCATCATAGAACACCTTGGCACCGCGCTCTGCCGGAGTTTTGGCACCCGGTTTAGCATTCGGGAAGTTAGCGCCACCAATCGCCAGAATACGGTCACCTTCAGCGGTGTGAACCAAGGCAGCCACCATACCGGCACGCCCCACCTTATCGGTAATCATGGGGCTATCGGAGGGAGCTTTTGCAACCACCTGCACAGGACCGACTGCAGCCCATTCGGAACTGCTCATAGCCAATGCCGGCAGAGCTGCTGCAGCTGCTGCCAAAATAAAGAGATTTTTCAACATAACGCGTTACAGAAATTACATCTTGGCACCCCATACCTGGTTGGAGCGCTTACCGGGGCGCTGTTCGCCATTCACGATAACAGCCAGCCCCTCCCACTCAGCGCAGGGAAGCACGGCACGCGCCACGGCCATCTCACCGGCAGGAGCCCACTTATTGCACTCGGGGCAATAGCAGAGGGTGAAGTTGTGGAACCCGGGGTGATTCTGCGGGGTAAAGCCCTTCACGGTAGCATCATCGCCACCCAGCAGGTAAATGCGGCCACCAATCACAGGGGCGGGGGTCGGACCGGCAGCACAGAAATGCGGCAGCTCGGCCAGCGGGGTCCAACCGGCAGACTCGGTATAACTCCAAGCCTCGGTCAGCATGTCGCGCACCTTACGACCATCCTCACCATCCTTCAGACCAATACCACCCAGCACATAAACGGTATCGCCCACAGTAGCCATCTGCTGCAGGAAACGACCGCGAGCGGGCATGGCCGGCCCCTCGGTCCAAGTATCAGCAGAGGGGTCATAAATCCACATGCGACTCTCGGCGTCCTGCTCGCCGGGGGCAATGCTACCACCCTGCACGTACACCTTGCCCCCCATCACGGTTGCAGCATGACCGGTCAGTGTAACCGGCAGCGGAGCAAGTGGCTTGCAGCTCAGGGCTGTACCATCCCAGCTGAGCAGATAGCAGTCAGCCACGGCCCCATCGGCATTGCTGCCACCAATCAGCATAACCCCCTCAGGCAGCGAGGCTGTAGCGCCATAACCCAGTGGCTTGGGCAGCGGGGCACCTTCCTGCCAGCTGCCATCAACGGCTGTCAGCACGAACACACGCTCAGTCCAGCGCTTGGGACCACCCTCCCACAGCGGTTTCTCGGGAAAATTGGCACCACCGCACACTATCAGGGCGCCATTGCTCACACCGGCATACATGCCGGCCCAGCCCTCGGCATCCGGCAGGTCAGCCAGCTGCTTCCAATCAAGAGAAAGTTCAGTTGTATCCATCACACTCTATATTTACAACAAATCCCGTCTGCTTGCAAGCAAAATATCCCCCCGACATTGCACAATTCCGCCCGGGAATGAGATTGTATTTCGTCATTAGTCGTCAACAACTTGTTTTGTCTTGCAAAACTCGCAATGTTCTGCTACACTCACGCGCACACGTAACAACACAACCAATGCAGGCGCACTCACCATATCTGAACCCCGACTGGCCGGATGCCGTGTGGGATGTATCGGGCGCGTTCGTGAATGACCGCGAGCTGATAGCGTTCCACGACTTCTGCACCTTACTGTTGGGCTTCACTCCGTTCAACATTGTGCACGGCGCTCCGCTCTGCACATGGAACAGTGGGCGCGTCCTCAAGCACCTCATGCGTGATGCTGAGGAAGTTCGCACTGCCGGGTTAGAGTACGAAAAACGCAACATTGCCCTCTACCTGACCTTCACTAATCTCAACCTCACAGAGGAGCATGTGAACGACTCGCTGGGCAATGCCCTGCTCACCTTTGCCACCAATCACAACCCCACCGAGCGCAATTCCGTCATTTTGGCAAGCGATGCCCTGCTGCAGCATGTGAAGACCAACTTCCCCAAACTTCACACGGTATCGAGTATTCTCAAAATTACCAACGGTGGCGGCAAAGGCAAGCTGAGTGCCTATCAGCGCTTGGCCGAGCAGTACGATGAAGTGATGGTGCACCCCGACGACGTGCTCAATTACGACCTACTCGAACAGCTGGAGGACAAAGAGCGCTATATTCTGCTGGTGAACGAATACTGCATTCGCAACTGCCCTCTGCGAGCCCACCACTACAGCACGCTGTCACAGATGGCGCTCAACTACTTCGGCTACGATGGCTCTGAGTTCGACAAAAAGCAGAGCACCAACGGCTGCAAGGACTTAGGCACCCTGCTCACCCACCCGAAGCACAGCGTTCTCTCTCTCAATACCCCCGAAATCGCCCGCCTGCGTGAACTCGGGTTCCGCCATTTCAAAATGCAGGGTCGCGGTCACGCCAACGGCTCCGGCATCCTCTTTGACCTGCTGCGCCTCGTTCTGCGCAACGACGCTCCCTCAGAGAACGCCATGCATGCCCTTGGCCAGCGATTCTGGGAATCAATCTTACCGTACAAACAGTCATGAGTTCACGCCTCACTCCCGTTACAGTGAAAGATATCCGCTTTCTGGTGGAAAACCACCTGCCGGAGGCTGTGTGGACATTCGGTGGAGCCATGCGTTTTGACGGCTCTCTGCTCAACATCTGCACCCAGTTAGGACAGAGCTTCCCGCTGCGCAAGCCTACTCGAGTCGCCGGTTGCCCGGCCTGCAAATGGTCACTCGACTGGTACACAGAACGTCGCCCCATGTCGTTGGATATCTACACCAAGTTGCTCGAGGCCTACGCCGCCCAGAGCATCGGTGTGGTACTCACGTTTGACAACCCCTTCATCACCGAAGACATGCTTGCAGACAGCTACGCCAACAGCCTGCTGGCCGAGCTCTACAAGCGCGACCGCGTACATCGCAACGCAGTCTGCACAGCCAGCGACCTGCTGGCCGCTCACATACGCAGCAAGTTCCCCAAGCTCCCCGTTTTCTGCCACTCCAATCGGTTGATTACCGAGCGCAACAAGCGCACCGCTGCCCTTTACAACAAGCTGCTCGGCGAGTATTCCCGAGTGTGCCTGCACCCGGCAGATGCCACTCGCCCCGTTATCACCTCGGCCATCTCTGCACCGGAGCGCTGCGACATCATCATCAACGACCCTCTGCCCCGCAACAGCGCCGTACGTCGCGACCACCTGCGCCTGCTGGCTGATATTCGTAAAGACCCCTACAATAACGATCTCGCCCGCCGTCGCACCACCCTTGTCGAGCGCGATGGTTGGCATTCCATTCAGCGCGATGCACTGCGCCAGCTTGCCACCTGCAACCTCACGCGCGAGGAAAGCGCCGCGCTTTATGCTGCCGGTTATCGTTCCTTTATCGTTCAGGGCTCTCAGTTCCGCAATGAAATGACCCTGCTTTGGGACATCTTTACCTGCACGCTCGATTACAGCCCTGAACTCAATAACAAAGCCGCACTCATCGCCAATTCCATCATGGCCTCCTTCGGCATGCCGAAAGGAGAGCTGCCCAGCGGCCTGAAGGATTTCACCTTCACCAATTACGAATAACAGATTTATGAACAGACTCCATATATTCAGCTCCGAATCCGTTGGCGAAGGCCACCCCGACAAAGTGGCCGACCTCATCTCCGACACCGTAGTAGACGCCTGTCTGGCACAGGATCCCGCCAGTCGCGTGGCCTGCGAAACCCTGGTGAAGGACAGCCACGTCATCCTCGCCGGTGAAATCACCACTCAGGCCAAGCTCGACTACGAGCAGCTGGTGCGCGACACCGTGCGTGCCATCGGCTACGCCACCCCGGCAGACGACCCCGTATTCAACGCCGAGACACTGACAGTCACCAACCTGCTCTCCACCCAGAGCCCCGATATCGCTCAGGGTGTCGATGCCCGCGAAGCCGAGGGTAAGGATGGCGCCGAGCAGGGTGCAGGTGACCAGGGTATCATGTTCGGCTATGCTGCCAATGAGACCCCCGAACTCATGCCCGCCCCCATCATGTTCGCACACCGCATCATGATTGAGCTGGCACGCGTGCGCCACAGCGGAGAGGTTGCCTGGCTGCGCCCCGACAGCAAGAGCCAGGTCGCCGTGGAGTACGGCGAGGACGGCAAGCCCTCTCGCATTCTCAATGTGGTGCTCAGCACCCAGCATACGGAGGACGTCAGCATCTCCACCATCCGCGAGTTCTGCACCGACCTCATTCGTCGCGTGCTCCCCGCTGAGCTCATCACCCCCGAGACTGAGTTCTTCATCAACCCCACCGGCCGATTTGTCATCGGTGGTCCTCACGGCGACTCCGGTCTGACCGGTCGCAAGATTATTGTGGATACCTACGGCGGCATGGGTCGCCACGGTGGTGGCGCATTCTCCGGCAAGGACTGCAGCAAGGTGGACCGCTCCGGTGCTTACATGTGCCGCTGGGTGGCCAAGCACATCGTGGCCGCCGGCCTGGCTGAGCGCTGCGAGCTTCAGGTAGCTTACGCCATCGGCAAAGCCAGCCCCGTCTCCATCATGGTCGATGTCGACAGCTTCGGCACCGCCAGTGTGAGCGAGGATGTCATCATCGAGCGCGTACTGAAGGCCTTCTCCTTCAAACCCGCTGATATGGAGCGCGCACTCGGCCTGCGCAACCCCATCTTCGCCCGCTCCACCAACTATGGTCACTTCACCAAGTCTGACCTTCCCTGGGAGCAGCTCGACCCCGACAAACTCGCTATTCTGAAGGGCAATTGATGCCATTTTCATCGTTTACCTGATAAAAATCAGCCCGAAGCACCGTTTTTTTACCGGTTCTTCGGGCTTTTTTCATCTAAAATCACAAAAAGTCTTGCAAAGGCACAAAAAACTGATAAACTCGCCACGGCGAATTGTTTTTATTAAATCCCGGCTTCCTATCTGACCGGGCACACGTTAAAAAGGTCATTCCGGAAAATCCCCGTGGAATGAGGAAGTTGTATCATTTGGTAAATTATCATCAACCATACCAATCAACCTTTAATCATTTTATACTTATATGTTAGATATCTGTTTATTAGGAACCGGCGGCACTCAGCCGCTGATTAATCGCTGGCTCACCGCCCTGATGGTGCGTTATAAGGGTCACACTGTACTCATCGACTGTGGTGAGGGCACTCAGATTGCTGCGCAGAAGGCCGGCCTGAGTCTCAAACCGGTGGATAAAATACTCATCACCCACCTGCATGCCGACCACATCAGCGGCCTACCCGGCCTGCTGCTCACCATGGGTAACATGGGGCGCACCGAGCCGCTGTCGATTGTGGGGCCCGAGGGCACCGAGCGCGTGGTCAACAGCCTGCGCTGCATCGCCCCCTTCCTCCCCTTCGAGGTAAAAGTGAGCGAGCTGACAACCGAGACTGAAACCATGTTCTTCGAGGACTGCGACATTCAGGCATTCGCCGTTCACCACGGTGTGCCCTGTTACGGCTACAGCTTCTACCTGCCCCGTGCCGGTAAGTTCGATGCCGCCGTCGCCCGCGCCAAGGGTATTCCCCTCGAGTACTGGAAACGCCTGCAGAAGGGCGAGACCATAGAGCACGAAGGGCAGACCTTCACCCCCGACATGGTGCTGGGGCCCCCGCGAAAGGGGCTCAAACTCACCTACTGTACCGATTCCCGTCCCACCGAATCGCTGACCACCGCAGCTGCAGACTCCGACCTCTTCATCTGCGAGGGTATGTACGGTGAAGACGAAAATCTGGACAAGGCAAAAGAGAACTGCCACATGTTGTTCTCCGAGGCGGCCACCATCGCCGCACAGGCCGGTGGCGTGAAGGAACTCTGGCTCACTCACTACAGCCCCTCCCTGCCTAACCCCAAGGACTTCAGGGAAGTAGCACGAGCCATTTTCCCCAACACGCACACCCCGCGTGACGGCTGGTTCAAAACCCTCACCTTTGAATAAGTACGAAGTACGAAGGACGAAGGGCGAATTTAAATAATTCCGGCGAGCAGAATTTATAAATTCGTCCTTCGAAATTCGTACTTCGTCCTTTAATTTGTCTTGCCCCTGTAGCACGCTTGTGGTAGCATGCGTATATCATGAAACACTCACACATTCTGGCCACAGCTCTGTTGGCACTCGTCGGTCTGGCCGCTCCGATGCCGGTTATGGCAGATGATGCCCCCGCAACCACTCTCAAATCCCGCAAAGGTAAGAAAAAGAGCAAGAAAAAGGCTGCTGCTAAAGAGAAAGAAGCTAAGCCCGCCGAACTTTCCACTATTGCCAAATTGCTGGAGGGCGCTGAGTACCTGACAGACAGCCGCCCCAATCTGCAAGCCAAATACTACATTTTCCTGTACTCTGCCAGTTGGTGCGGTCCCTGCCGCATGGAAATGCCGAAAATCGCCGCCGAATATCCCAATATCCGCGAGAGCGGGCAGGTGGAGCTCATATTGGCCAGTGCGGACAACAACACAACGGACGCCCTCAATTTCGTAACCTCCAACAAAGGCACATTCCCCGTCATCCCCAAGGGCAAAATGCCCCAGCTCCCCAACACGCCGCAAATGCGCGGTATTCCCACCGCCGTCTTTATGGATGCCGATGGAAATATATTAGCAACTAAGCATGGCGGCGATGTCATACGCTGGCGAGACTTCACCATTAACAATCCTCAGGCCCAGTCCACCGATAATGAACCGGTGGAGGCATATAAAACCGTACCTCAGGCTATCGAGGAACTGACGTTCTATAACTCCACCCCCAACGACAAGGCTAAATACTACATCTACCTGCACTCTGCCAGCTGGTGTGTTCCCTGCCGTGAAATCATGCCGAAAATTATCGACGAGTACAAGAACATGAAGAAAGGCAAGGTGGAAATTATCCTCGTCGGGCATGACCAAACCCTCGATGCCGCAAAGAAATATCTCAGCCACTACAGCGAAGATGTCGCCGGCATACTCTACAGCGACCCCGGTGCCCGAAGACTGCCCGGCTTCACCAAGCCAACCACCATACCTCACGCCACCATTGTAGACCGCAAGGGCAAAGCGCTCTATATCGGGCATGCCAACGGTGCGCTGAATTGGAAAGACCACTGCGGCAAAAAAAAGAAAAAGAGAAAATAACCGACTTCAATAAGCGGAATCCTCAACATCAATTTTTCGTAACCGCCCCACATCATTCTCAATGAACAGGCGTGATTTCCTGAAAGGGCTGGGAGCACTGGCGCTCACAGCCCTTCCGGCATGCAGGCGGGCGCAGCAATACGCCATCGAACCCGAGGGTTGCCCCGAGTGGCAGCTGCCGGGGCAGGCCACCTGCTTTGCCACGGCCATGCCCTGGCCCGGCGGTGCTCTGCCCATGCTGGCGGTGTGCCACAAGGGCCTGCCCACCATGCTGCAGCCCAACCCGCACTACGAGCACATTCACCGCGGGTTACCCGCCTTTGCTCAGGCCACCCTCACCGACCTGTACAGCCCCGGGCGCCCTGCCGCAGCAACCTTCAACGGCAAACCCTACCCCGAGCGGGCCCTGCAGGGTGCCTGGCGTGCCTGGTCGACAGCTCTGCGCGAGGGCAGGCGCACCGCCTTTCTCTTTCCGACCGGCTACAGCCCGGTGCGTGCGGCGCAGGTAGCAGAACTGCGTCAATACCCTACGGCAAGCTTTTACGAATACGACCCCCTCACCGAGCCCCGCAGCACCACCTGCCCGGAGCTGGATTCGCTGGTGGATTCCACTCTGGGTCCGGCACTGCGTTACCCCACCGGCTATGGCACTTTATCAGAGCTCACAGCCGCTCTGCCACAGCTCGATTTGCTCATCATCTTCACCCCGGCCGACCCTGCCGGACTGAACCCGCTCTTTGCCGTGGCCCTGCAGAGCACAGCTGCCGAAACCGTGCGATTTGTCCCTCCCGGCCCGGCTTCTCTCGACATCACGGCGCAACTCTGTCAGTACACCATCCCCCTCACCCACTTTCTGGAAGAATGGGGGGCCGAGGCCGATGCCCACGGCAACCTCTGCCTGCGCCAACCCGTCACCCACCCCCTGCGCCCCGCCGTGGCAGAGAGCGAAGCCCTGCACAGCCTGCTGCACCGCGAGCCCCTGCCCCTGAGCGAGCGCCCCGCCATTTCCCCCGCCAGGGAATGGCTGCTACGCGCCGTACCACAGGCCGAGCAACTGCTGCGCCGCGGCATAGCAGAACAGGCAGCCCCTGCGCCACAGCAACTTCCCCGCGCCGAGGTGCACCCCCTCTGCCACTACCTGCACCCCTATTTCATCGATGGACGCTATGCCCACAATCCTTGGCTGAAGGAGTGCTGGTTCCCCTTCACCGGTACCGCAGGTGCGGCCGAAGTCCTGCTGCCCGGCAACAATTCCCCCGGCACAGCTCAAATAAATGGCCACAGCTTACCTGCCGCCTACCTGTCACAACTCGACAGCACCTGTCTACCCTTCTGTCCGCAAACAGTCGGCGCCGCCGAAGTAACAGCTCTCCCGGGTTCACCGTTACCACATCGGGCGCTCAAAACTCTGCCACCACACAGCACCGGCACCGCCCCCGAACACAAATCAGCCTCAACTCCGCAATGGGGACTTATCATCGACCCAACTCTCTGCAATGGTTGCGGAGCCTGCACCTTAGCCTGCCGTGCTGAGAACAATATCCCCACCGTCGGTTCAGCCGATTTGGCGAACGACCGCGACCTGCAATGGTTGCGCATCGACCGTTACGCCACCACGGAGCATAACACACTCTACCTCCCTACCGCCTGCCGACAGTGCGAACAGGCTCCTTGCGAAGCCGTCTGCCCCGTCCATGCCACCGTGCATACAGACGAAGGGCTCAATGCCATGGTCTACCCCCGTTGCTGGGGCACCCGCTACTGTGCGGCCGCCTGCCCCTACGATGCCCGCCACTTCAACTTCCGCAGTTACGCAGAGCAATCCACCACACCCCCAAACCCACAAGTCAGCCAACGCCCCCGCGGCGTGATGGAGAAGTGCACCTACTGCGTTCAGCGTATCAATGCCGCCCGCAGAAGTGGTTCCACCCCGCAAACCGCCTGCCAACAGGCCTGCCCCCGCGGCGCCATTAAGCTCGTTGACCTGCGCACCCATGCGCCCGCCGGAGTCAACACCGCATTCGACGCCCCCAATACAACCCCCAGAACACTCTACCTCCTTTAAACTGTCCTGCGCACGCGGGCAATTTACTTATCTTATATTGCTATCGCAGAGCAGTTTTTAAATTGCACACAACATCCGTCGCCCGGATGGCACGCGGATATCCCATTGCCTGACAGGCCAGAGCCGCAGCCTGACCACAAGCCCAAGAACCGAGTACCGCGGCTCGCAGGGAGCTAAGCCCCTGTGCCACCAGCGCACCTATGGTACCGGCCAATACATCCCCCTGCCCGCCATTGGCCATATAGGGGCCACCGGTAGAGTTGTACCAAGTCTCGGTTCCATTGGTCACCAGCGTGCGCGCCCCCTTCAGCAAAAGAGTACAGGGGTGCTGCTCCACATATCGACGGGCACACTCTGCACGCGAAAGCTCAGCAGACTGCGGGAACAAGCGCCTCATTTCCCCCGGGTGCGGTGTCAGAATACAATGCGAGGGCAACTCCCAGCCATACTCTGCAGCCAAGTTCAGAGCATCGGCATCCACCACCATGGGCACATGACAACGCATCAACAAGTCATGCAAAGCCCGCACCTCGCCCCCTCGCAGCTTACCCATCCCGGGACCAACGACAAGAGCCTGAGCACCCTCCACCGGCACCTCAGCATAACTCTGCACCGGCACAACCATCACCTCGGGAGCCACTCGGGCAGCGAGTATAGGGTACACATCCTCATGGCAATAGAGTGACACCAGCCCGGCACCGGCGGCCACAGCAGCCTCGGCACACATCTGAGCCGCCCCCACATAGCCCACATTACCCGCCACAATATGCACACGACCGGCACGGTTCTTAAAACAGCTGTAGGATCTGCGGGGTAACCATGTCGTCACATCAGCATCCGCCACATGAGCAGTGACATCCCCCGGCAGCCCCACCTCAGGCAGCGGTATACACAACAAGCGCCCCACGTAATCCTCGGCACCATCGGCTAACATACCCGGTTTCACGCAACCGATAACCGCCGTTACATCGGCAAGCACCGCCTCACCGGGAACCTCACCGGTATCGGCATTCAAGCCGGTGGGCACATCGATAGCAAGCGTGCAACTACGGGGACTTGCCGCACGCAGGGCATTCATCTCACGCACCAAGGCACCATACGGCTCACGCAACGGGCCGGTAGCTCCACTCCCCAGCAGACCATCAATGATAAGCAGGCCATCCTGTGGCTCGGGCACAGCAGTGCTCAACTCGTGCCCGGCCAGCAACGCGAACTGTTGTGCACTTTCAGGGGAAAACTCATGCAACCCGCACGCAGCTCGCAGCGTCACCGGGCAAAGAAAGCGGGCTGCCAGCCCCAGAGCATCCCCGGCATTGTTACCGCGACCGGCATACACCACCACTCGGCGCGGACGCAGCGCGCACAACTCGGGCTCTCGCCCCATCGCCTGCCACAGACGCTCCACCACCGTACTCATCAGCTCGCCGGAGGTCGTCGCACCGCTTGCAAAAAGTTCACGCTCCGCCGAGCGTATCACTTTACACGGAAAAACCTTCATAGCATATCAATGCTTGTTTTCTTTCATATAACGAGCCAGCCTCGGCAACACATCCACATCTGCCGGTAACCACTCGAGCGAATAAAGTTCATTTTCAGTCAGCCAACGGACAGCAACATGCTCCCGCAGCGTCAGCTCACCACCCAATAAAGTACACACATAGCAGTGCATGCGCAGGTGAAAAGCCGGGTAATGCCAGTTGACCGTGTGCAACAACTGACCAACCTCAACATTCAGAGAGAGCTCCTCGCCAATCTCGCGCACCACGGCAGCCTCCGCAGCCTCCCCCGGCTCAATCTTACCGCCCGGGAACTCCCAGCCACCGCCATGCTTATGCGGAGCACACTGCGTAGCCAACACCCGGCCCTCCTTGTCGAATATCAAGGCAGCCACTACATCCAGAACTTGTTGATCCTTTTCCTTCATATCAAGCGTTTCCATTCCCACCAAAATAAAAGCTACGACAAAAGACAACAACAATACACCAATAATTCCCCAGCCATACCAAACATCAGCCAAAACTCCAATCACACATGCACCACAGATACACGGCAGCACCAGCCACATACAACGTCGAACTACCGACAACCTATGCCGTAAATACCCGCGAATCTTTGACCATATTGTCATACACACCGAATTTACTATTCCTACCCCTGATTGTCAAGCGACAATTAACACCCGCCGCCCTCACACCCGCATCGCAGCGCGGGACTTCTGTCCCGCCTATTTCATAAGGATTGAGGTCAAAAAAAGAGCTGCCCTATATTAAGGGCAGCTCATCAATAAGCATTTTCTGTAAGGCTAGCGCCCTATCCGACCGGCATGAGCAAGCTCAGCGTAACCGAGGGATCACCTTACAAGTTTTTTTTACTTACGGCGACGACGTGCAGCCAAACCGGCCAAAGCCAGAAGGCTCAGAGTAGCCGTTGTGGGCTCGGGTACTGCGGGGAGAATCGCCTCACCGGTGAAGGTACCGCCGCTGATGCCCCAACCGGAACCGAGGTTCGGATTCGTCAGCTCAGTTGTGAACATAGAAAGCACCTTGCCGCTGTAATCAACACCATCAGCTGTAAATCTTTTGCTCCCGGAATCTGAAGCGAAACCGATTGACAGACTACGTTTGTCGGAATTATACACCATTGTACAGGTAAAATCGCCACCCTGAGCCCAATTGGGAACAGAGTACAGCCTCTCATAACCGGGGGCATACAAGCCAGGAACTCTTAAATCCGGAGTGGCAAAATATGCAGTCAATTTCACCATATTCAGGTCAGCAGAGAGAATGGACAGGGTCCTTGTCTGATTTGCGGGAGAAACTGTAAAACCAACCGAAAGAGTCCAACTCTGGCTCATGTCGTACTGATTAGCAAGCTGAACAGTAGACTCGTTGCCAAAACTGAACTCCTCAGTAGTCGGGGCTGCCATAGCCACGCTTCCCAAAGCGAGCAGTGTTATAATAGTTCTTTTCATATCTCAGAGTTTATTGGAGTTCGGGAGTAAAACGCGCACACCTTTTCAGACAATAGATAATACACGTCTTCGACTCTAAACAAATGTTACAATATTCAACCTAGCATAGCAAGTGAAAAATTACTTTATATATAAAAAAAATCATTTTTATCCTTATATAATAGATAGAATATCTTTTGTGCATATTTAAAGACACAGCAAGTAAGCCGCCACAGCAACGCCACAGTCCCGCCGCCCTCTCACCAGCATCGCAGCGCGGGACTTTAGTCCCGCCTATCCCCCACTGCTCTGCGTCAGCAGAGCAATATCACTGAGCCGCAGGCTCAATATCACTGCGGCTCCGGCCGCAATTTCACTGTGCCATCGGCACAATTTCACCGTGCCCCCCCA
>JAZSEM010000095.1:0-26267 GCA_045531695.1 Akkermansia sp. | reverse complement strand
TTTTATTATCGGCTACCTTGGGCTTAAGCCCAAGGCTATTATATGTCACCCGCGCAAGCGCGGGTTTAAAAGTACGGCTCGCCATTGGCGAGCAAGGAATAAAAGCTTTTTAACAGCCTTCGGCTGGGTGAAAAGCGGGCTTTGCCCGCGGTGAAGAACCGAGCTGCGCACGGTGGTGAAGAATGCGCTGCGCGCATGGTGAAGACCAAGGCTGACGCCTTGGGGATAGGGAGCCAAGCTCCAATTGAGCGGGAAAAATAGGTTTAAACCTCTGATTGTGCCAACGCGTAGGGTATTATTTCCTGCAAAGCCAGTAAAAGAGCACGGCTATCAACAAGCCAACGAACAGGCTCCAGAAACTTACTTTGTCATCGGCAATCTGCCAGAAGTAGCGCTTAATGATGAGCCCGCGAACAACCTGCCACAGGAAGAATACGCCCATCATGAGCCCGCTCATGACCTCGAGGATATCATGCCGCCAGGAGGCCAGCATCACCATAGCTATGCCCACCAGCAGCACATAGCAGCCTTTCTCCCACGGAAAGCGGTTTTTATCTTCCTCCTGCATCATATCGGGCAGAAGCCTACCCCCAATGAGCCATGATGTCAAGCCACAATCATGCACCGCTTACGGTTTTTGAGTAGTCTCACCGGTCAGTCGTTTGCGGTGTTCATAGCATTCGTGGTTTACCTGTTCCTCGGTAGCACCGAGTGAGCGCAGGGTGAAGGCAGCCATGCTGAGGGCGACTTCCTCCTCGCCGGAGAAGACGGTTTCTGCTCCCTGACTGCGCAGCAGTCGGGCGTTGCGTATGTATGTGGTGTAGGCCATGACCGATATGGCCGGGTTCAGGCTGCGGGCGCTCTCGGCAATGTCATGTGCAGGTGCCGCTGCTGTGGTCACAATGATAGCTTTTGCCTGCTCCACACCGGCCATTTGCAGAATGCTGCGCAGGCGGGCATCGCCGTGCAATACGGGTATTCCTGCGTTGGCCAGACGGTTTACGGTGTCGATGTTCATTTCGAGCACCACGACTTCCAAATCGTACTTGCGCAGAATGTCGCTCATGATTTCGCCACAGGGGCCATAGCCCACTACGATGATTCGGTGGCGCTCATCATTGGGCGGAGGTACGCTGCCGGCCACGTTCTTCTTTGCGCCCACACCGCGTTTTTCGAGCTTATCGGCAAACAGGGGAACAAAACGGTACAGGGCGGCGTTGAGCGTGATGGTGATGATGGCTACACCGGTAATGACGTTGGCGGCATAGTCGGGCAGCATGTGGTACTGGGTGGCAATGAGTGTGGCCAGAATGAAGGAGAACTCACCAATCTGCGAAAGCGAGGCCGCTGTTTTGAGTGCCATGCGCAGCGGTTTACCCAGCACGCGAATGACGATGAAGGCCACAGTCGGTTTAACCAGAAATGCCACACCGCAGGTGGCAAGCGCCAGTTGCCAGTGCTCGAGCATGCCCATGAAGTCGAACCCCATGCCGACTGATACAAAGAAGAGCACGGCAAAGGCGTCCTTCATGGGAAGAGCATCGCTCGCGGCGCGACTGGCAAAGCGGCTCTGGCCCACGACCATGCCGGAAAGGAAGGCCCCGAACTCCATGCTGGCGTCAAAGCCCACGGCTGCCAGTACGGCAAAACCCAGCGCAAACACGAGCACCGCCAGTGTGAACAGCTCGCCCGAGGCGCAGCGGGAGACATAGGTCAACACTTTCTTCATGACCTTGCGCCCCACGAAAGCTACACACAGGACAAGAAGAGTCAGCTTAATGGCGGCACTGCCGAGTGCCGGTCCCAGCTCCTTGCCGCTGATGATAACCGGCAGCAAGACCAGCATGAGAATGGTGAAAATATCCTCCACCACCAGCCAGCCCAGAGCAGTGTGCCCCGTGGGGGTTTGCAACAGGCGGTTATCGCCCAGCACTCGGGTGAGCACCACGGTGCTGCTCACACATATACACAGGCCGAACATCAGGCTGTTGAGCCAAGGGACATCTCCACCCAAAGTGTGGAAGATAAGGGCGCCCATACCGGTGCTCACAGCCATGCAGACCAAGGCTCCCGGTACGGCTACTTTCTGCACAGCCAGCAGATCTTTGATATGGAACTGCAGCCCCACACCGAAGAGCAGTAATATAACACCGATGTGCGAGAAGTCCTCGACAATATGGCTGTCCACCGGCTTACCCCACCAGGGCTGCGCAGCCAGTATGCCCGCTATCAGGTAACCGACCAGCGGGGAGAGCTTGAGCTTGTGCGCCAGTATTCCCAGCACCAGAGCCAGTGTCAGACCAATGACGAGAGCGTGTATCATAATGTGAAGCCGACTGTTGAGCCGTCTTCCATTCTACCACTCAACCTCCCCGCTTGCAAGTCGCAATTTGAGCCCGGTTTGCAAATTTTGGATTTTTAAATTTGGGATATGTTGATATAGGCTCCCAGCTTTCTGTCTCCCCGCAAATGTGCAGGACTCCTGAATACCACGTTTTAAGTTCGGCTTCGCCGCACGGTGAACAACTCACCGCATGTGGCGAGTGGATTTCTTATTTGTCCCCGCGACGTCAGCCGCCGAACTCTATACTTTCCCGAAGGCCTCGGCGTAGGCTAGCCGAAGACGGGAACTTTCAAAATTCAACTTCCAACTCTTATATAGGGGCTTACAAAAAAACGCTAGCGACGCGATTTTCAACCGCGCCGCTAGCTTATGAAAGAGGCGGGACCCCTCCCGCGTGTGCCCTCATTAGAACACCGATATGCATCTTTGTCAATCTTTTTTTTGAAAAAAAGATTCGCAAAAAAAAGATTCGCCCCGCTCCGGCGAACCGGGGCGGGGCTTGTCTTCACCTCAGCAGTTGCACTGTCAAAAGAACTATCTTGAGCAGTTGCACGACAATCTCGAGGATTGTCACCACTTTGGCGGGGGTGTTTTTCTCTTTCATAACGAAAAAGCCGCACCCTCACGGCGGAATTGCCGCTCGGAGCGGTGCGCTTATTGTAACGCTTTAACGCTCAAAAGTAACAACTTTTTTATTCTTTTTTATTTTTTCAGTTCGTCTTGCGCCACACGCGGGCATGCGCCCGCCGAACTCTACACTTTCCCGAAGGCCTCGGCGTAGGTTAGCCGAAGACGGGAACTTTCAAAATTCAACTTCCAACTTTCATCATCCCTCCATCAGTTCCTTAGCGCGTGCGGCAAGTGGCTCGGGGGCGTTGGTCAGGCGGTCTTCCTGTACTTCGTCGAGCAGGGTTTTGAGAATTCGCCCTACTTCAGGACCGGCGGGCACCCCCATAGCCATGAGGTCACGGCCGTTGATGTGCAGGTCTTTGATGGTGAAGGCGTGTTCCTCATCCATGAGCTCATCGATGAGCAGGGCTGCCTTGCACAGAACTGCTTTCTTCTCATGTAGTTTGTAGTCGGACTGGGCTGCCCAGTCGGCGCGCTTGATGTCGAAGAGCTGCTGCACCACTTCCTCACCCAGTCTGCCGATGCAGCGGCGCATGCCGGCTCTTGTGGTGGGGAAGTCGTTGTCATGCTCGCGCACGAGGGTTACCACGCGGTTCAGGGTGGCGTTGTCGCTCTTGAGGCGGGTTAGGATGTTGTGGGTCATTTCGGCACTGAGTTCCGGGTGGCCGTAGAAGTGTGCGACACCATCCTCGCCTTGAGAGAACGAGGCGGGTTTGCCGATATCGTGCAGCAGCATGGCCAGGCGCATGACTTCCTGAGCCGGGGCAGCCTGAACGGCGTAGGCGGTGTGGGTCCACACATCGTACTTGTGATAGGGGGTGTTCTGCTCAAAGCCGAAGGTGGGTGCCAACTCGGGCATGATGATGGCCATCACATCGGGGAATGCCAGCAGCATGCTCAGGGCGCCCTTACCAATCAGAATCCCCTTGAGTTCTTTGTAGATGCGCTCCACGCTGACGTTCTCGAGCAGGTGGCGATTACGGCGTATGGAGAATGCAGTTTCGTTCTCGATGCTGAAGTCGAAGCGAGAGGCAAAGCGCAGCGCGCGCATGATGCGCAGCCCGTCTTCATTGAATCGCTCATCGGGTTCGCCTACGCAGCGTATACGCCCGGAGGCCAAGTCTTCCTGCCCGCCGAAGGCATCCACCAGCCCACGGGTGGGGTTGTAGGCCATAGCGTTGATGGTGAAGTCGCGTCGGGCCAAATCTTCTTCCACCCGGCTGACAAACACCACCGAGTCGGGGTGGCGGTTGTCGGTGTATTCGCCATCGACGCGGAATGTTGTGACCTCAACCGGTTCATGGTCGACCATGACGGTTACTGTGCCGTGTTTGAGGCCTGTCTTAATGACCGGTCGCTTGCGGAATACTCTCAGAACTTCCTGCGGAGTGGCATTGGTGCAGACATCCCAGTCTTTCGGGGTAATTCCCAGCAGGCTGTCACGCACACAACCACCCACGACATAGGCCTCGAAACCGAATTGTTCGAGTTTTTCGATAACGTAAGTTGCGTATTCGGGTAAAATGATATTTTTATTTGGCATAATATATATGTGATGATGTGTTCTTTTATTTATATTGTTCAATGATTCGATGCTATCGTGCAAAATGGTGTCGAATATATTGTATGATATCTTTCTGTTCCTGAGGGGCGGTTACTCCCGGGGGGAGCATGGTGGAGTTCCATTCCTGTCCCTGTACGGTGATAGGGCCTTTCAACCCGTAGGTCAGAATTTCCGGCAGGCGGGTGGGTTCTGCTGTGAGCCATTCCGAGCCGAGCAGTGGCGGGAACTGCCCCGGTATACCCTCGCCATTCTGCCCGTGGCAGGCGGCGCATTTGGCGCGGTACAGGGCTGCTCCGGCCTGTTCTTTCTTGCCTGTTGCCAGAAGGCGGAGCTGCTGTTGGCTCAGCCAGTCCGTCAACTCATCCGCAGCTCCGGTGCTGAGGGTGGGGTGTGCCTGAACCAGAGCTTCGCGCAGTGCGGGGCTTATGGGGCTCCCCGGGCGGTGGTTCCGTAGTGACGGGTGGAGCTGCTGTTGCCACTCGTTGCCGTGGCATAGCGCACAGCCACGGGCTCGTGCTGCGCGCTCAGCCGGGGTGTCGCCGCTCTCTGTCCACAGCCCCACTATAACAACTGTGACGAGCGCGATAGATAAAAGGACGCAGAGGGCCTTGCTGAGCACGCGCTTGAAGAGCCCTCTGCGCATAGAACGGTTTGATGACTGCGGGTGGGTTATTCCACAGGCCCGCCTTCCAGGTCAAGTACTCGTTTGACCTTGGCACCGAGCAGCTCGAGCTTGTCGTCAAGCATTTCATAGCCACGGTCGATGTGGTAGAGTCGGTGGATTTCGGTCGTGCCTTCAGCGGCAAGTGCTGCCAGTACAAGGGCGGCGCTGGCGCGCAGGTCGCTGGCCATCACAGGGGCGCCGGAGAGCCCTTCCACACCGGTGATAATGGCGGTGCCATTATCAACTTTGATGTTGGCGCCCATGCGCTTAAGCTCAGAGCAGCTCATGAATCGCTGCGGGAAGATGGTGTCCTTGACCACGCTGATACCGGGAGTCAGGGCAAAGAGTGCTGTCATCTGTGCCTGCATGTCGGTGGGGTACCCCGGGTAGGGGTTGGTGAGGATTTTGCCGCTGCGCGGGTTGGCGCCCGGTTTTACGAAGACGGATGTGCCGTCCTCGTTGTACTCGACCACATGACCACACTCAATCAGGAGATCAGAGATGGACTTCATGTGCTCGCGACATACGCGGTTGAGGGTTATGCCGTCGCTCACGCCCATACAGCCGGCCACCATGAAGGTTCCGGCCTCGATGCGGTCGGGAATGACAGAGTGCTCACAGCCATGCAGCTTTTCCACACCGTGGATGGTGATGGTACGGGACCCGGCGCCCTCGATGCGTGCACCCATTTTGTTAAGGAAATTGGCCAGATCTACTACCTCGGGCTCGCGTGCGGCAGACTCAATCACGGTCTTACCTCGGGCAAGTACGGCTGCCATCATGAGGTTGTCGGTTCCCAGCACGGTGGGGCCGCTGTCACCACGCATGTCGACTGTGGTGCCAACCAGACCGTTCGGGGCTTCAATCACCATGTTGCCGCCCTTCACGCGCACACGGGCACCGAGAGCCTGAATGGCGCGCAGGTGCAGGTCCACCGGGCGATCGCCAATCACGCAGCCGCCGGGCAGGGGAAGGGTGCAGCGGTGCATGCGAGCCATCATCGGTCCGAGCAGGCAGATGGAGGCGCGCATCTTCCGTACCTGTTCGTACGAGGCGCTGGAGCTGATGCCATCGGGCGATTCTATTCTCACAGTGCCGCTGGAACGTTCAACCGATGCGCCTAACTGACTGAGAATCTGAATCATGTAGTTCGTGTCGGATACGTCCGGCACGCGGGATATTCTCACGGGCTCATCTGTGAGCAGGGCTGCTGCCAGAATGGGCAGGGAGGCATTCTTGGAACCGCTGATGTTAACGGCGCCGCTGAGTCTGTAACCACCTTCAACGATGAGTTTGTCCATGGCTATAATGTGTTAAACTATTTTGATAAGAGCATTCTACCATATCGGGTACGATTTGCAAGCATATTGTGCCATATATTGCCCCGCATGGGAAATTTTGTGCAGAAAAAAGCTCCGGGGATTAACCTCGGAGCTTTTTAGTAGGGCTACAGGGACTCGAACCCCGAATAGCGGTGCCAGAAACCGATGTGTTGCCAATTACACCATAGCCCTATGTTGCTTGGAACGCCGAGAGTATACTCCTGTTTGCTCGGTATGTCAAGCAGAATTTGTGATTTTTTTAATTTTTTTACAAAAAACCGGCTGCGAGTAGCAGCCGGTTTCACAATTAGTTACTCTGAAAGCTATCAGGCAGGCTGGTTGTCAACCTTTACCAGACGGATGGGGGTGCGGGAGATAAGCTCGCCGTCCAGAGTTACGTCTACGGAGTACACACCGTCCTTCTCGAACTTCAGACCCTGGAAGTTCATGATAAGGTTACGGGTGAAGAAGGAAACGCCCTCGGGCAGAGCAATCTTCAGGTCGCCAACGATGGGCATGCGCTCGGGGTCGAGAGCAACACCGTCCTCGTCGGTGATGGAGATGCCGAGCTTGTGGTCACCGCTGTCCTCACCCTCGAAGCAGAGGCGCAGAGCCAGAGCGCAGGCGGGGTGGATGACGGGGAACTGGCGGGCGAAGAGAGTATCGAAAGCGCCCTGCACGCAGAGCTTACCCTGATAATCGGCGGCGTAGTCGCAAAGAACAGCAACTTGGATATTCATGGTGTGTAATGTATGGTTAGTGATGAGATTTTATATCACTTGCGATATATAGCGCAGAATGAAAAACTTTCTGAGTTATATCAGAATCGCACGTGATTGCAAGCTCAAAGTGTGCATGTTCTGACATAATGGCAGAGATTATTTGAGAACTCGACCGATATCGCGGTTGGCAGCAACGGAAATCGGTATGGAAGAGATGAGAATGCAGCCGAGAAGTGTATAGCAAATCAGCTCGATTTCCGGTCGTATTTCCTGAAGGGTCAGGGTGTAATGTCCCAGTTTAAGGATTTGTGTGACAATGATTTTCTGGAAATACATGAAGCAGGCCAACGCTCCGGCAAAGGATGCACCCACGATGACGATATTTTCGACAATAAACGCGCCGACCAATAATATGGGGCGTATACCGAAACTCTTCATGAGTGTGTAGATGTATTCGTTTTGGCGGTACTCCATGCCGGCCAGAGCAGTAAGAAGAATGCCGACGATGGCGCATATGCCTACACAGAATGCCACGCGGCACTGGGTTTGCTTGCTCAGTACAAGATCCATTTCGCTGAGCAGGCGCGAGGCTGAGATGATGCTGGCATGGCGACCGTCGAGCTTGATGAAGTTCTGCAGGTACTGCTCTACCCGGCGAATATCCTCGGAGCTGTTGAGTTCGCGTACACGAATGATAAGCTGTTGAGCGGCTGTGGATGTGTTGAAGTTGGAGGGGAGGTTTTCAGGTTGCATAATGAGGCCGGCACTTCCCATCATGCGCATAAGGGGATGATCGGTAGACATGTGGCGCGCAAATGCTTCGATTTTGTGGCCGTGAAGTTTGACTGTGTTGGGGCCGGCCGGAATTTTGCTCTCTTTTGTGGTCAATATGGTGGGCTGACCGCTTGCTGAGAGCAGGGGGAGAAACTGACCGGTTCGGCAGAAGTCGTAAGTGTAGACGCTCAGTCGCTTGTTCTCGTCTGTACTGGCGTTGCCAATGAGGGAGAGAGCATAGGAGTCGCAGCCCAATATGTCGCTGATTTCCTGAGCAGAGGGAATAGCGGAGGGAATCTCCTCCGGCGCCGAGAGTGTGGCAAAAATCAGGTCGCCACCCTGGTGCACAATTTTGTCCTTCACCAGCTTGGTGGAAATAGCATAACTACCCAGAGCACAGAGGGCACTCAGGCTCAGGAAGAAGACCACCAGTACACGCGCCAAGGGGCTGGAAATGCGTGTAAACCAGCGGTTTACCGTATCTTTAGCGAGATACAGGAGTGTCAAAATCAATGATTTCATCTGCCAGTTCGAGCAGTCTGCTGTCGTGTGTGCTGATGATGCATATACGCTTGGCGGCGTCTTTCTGCACCAGACTTTTAATAATGTTGGTGTTGTTGTCGTCCAGACCGGAGGTCGGCTCATCGAGCAGAACGGTGGGGGCGTCCTTCATGAGGGTTCGAGCGAGAGCTGCGCGCTGTGCCTGACCGCCTGAGAGCTTGTCAGCTCTCCGTTTACGCAGTTCTGCGAGACCTAGGTCACGTATGAGCTCCTCAGCTCTGGGTTTCCACTGTTTGCCGGGTAGAACCGCCATTTCTGCTGCCAGTCTCAGGTTGCGCTCTACGCTCATGAGCGGGAGCAGGTTGATGCCCTGGAACATGTAGGCAACGTCCTGTCGGTGGTAGCGCCTGCTGGTGACTTTTCGACCGGTGGGGGTAATAATCCGCCCACTGTTTACTTTCAGGTAGCCGGCCAAGAGTTTAAGCAGGGTTGTCTTGCCGGAGCCGGAATAGCCTTTCAGTACAGTTACTCCGGGCTTGAAGATGTATGAAAAATCTTTGATGACTAAATCCTTGCGGGTATAGCCGTAAGAGATGTTTTCGCAGATGAGTTCCATGGCGATACGAGAGAGCCGGGTGCTATTTTTTAGGTGTCAGCACCAGTTCGCGCTGCCCGATAAGCAGTATGGCGTAATCGGGGTATACAATGTTGATGAGTTCCTCCCAGTTTTCACAGGTGGCAGCCTCGGGGCGTGCTGCAAGTTCTGCCTTACGTACTTTCAGCACATCATTGCCGGTTTCGTAGATGAGTTGGGCGCTGGTGCCACTGCCGAGCATGTTGTACGCGGTGGGGTAATCCTGCTCAGGGAGTTTGAAGAAGTAGATGAGCATATCCCCGCCGTTTCCGGCGCGCTCCACTCGCCTGTGGGAGTAAGTGCCCACGAGTTTCTTGCCTCCCGGAAGTTTGACGGTGGTAGTAAAGTTTTGCTCCCGGAGTAGGGAGAGGTCGCTCTCGCCGACTTCGATGGTGATGTAGAAGGCCGAGTCATCGCATACGGTGGCAAAGGTGCGTATGTTCTCAGCGTATTCAAAAGGTTTTGTAATATCCTCAGGTAGGGTGATGTTGTACTGCAGCCTGCCGGTGAAGGGCATGCGCAGGGTAAGCGGGTCGTGCTTGCGGGCGAACTCATCGCGCTTGCGACGCTCCATGGTTTTGAGTTCGCGCTCCAGCAGTGCTATGCGGTCGTCGATATCGCGCAGGGAGTCGGCATGGGGAATTTCATCGCCCTTGAAATCCGTGTTGTATCTCCGCTCCTGCGGGTTGAGTGAGTTGTAGAACTTTACCTTTCTGCGCTGGGCCTGCAGCTTATGAACTTCATCCTTCTTGGTCAGTCGTTCACGTTCAATCTGCAGTTCCATGTCTTCGCGTTCGTCGGCAGTGCGCTGCTTGTTCAGCACAGCTATAACGGTGCCGGCCTCAATCTGCCCGGTGGCATCTATCAAATCAGTTACGATACCACGCTCCGGCAGGTTGAGCATGGCAACTCGCTCCGGTACTATTTTGGCATTGAACTTGCCTACTAATACCGGCTCTGCCGACAGGGGCAGAGCACAAGATGCAATGAGTGGGATTATGAGGAGGCGGCGCATGACCGATTGCGGGTTACATGGGGAAACCGAGTCCACCGGTGACCTTGCGCATTTCGGCGTCGGCCATGTTTCGTGCTCCCTCCAGGGCGTCCTGTACTGCCTTGAGCACGAGGGATGTCAGGAACTCGGCGTCATCGGGGTCCACAACGGCAGGGGCAATTTCGAGACCGGTAATCATGCCGGTACCGTTGGCAGTGGCCTTGATTTTGCCACCCGCTGTTTCGGCGGTGAAGGATTTCTCGGCCAGACGAGCCTGAGCGTTGGCCATGTTTGCCTGCATGGCCTGAGCCTGTTTCATGAGTTTCTGAAGGTTCATAATATGTGTGTTAATCAGGGTTTAATGAGAGTTGCATGGAATACCTCGAGTGCCTGCTCAATGAGGGGGTCGTGGTAGAATTCCTCGTCAGAGGGCTTCAGGCTGGCCGGGGCGCTGGTTTCGGCTGCCGGTTTGGGAGCAGGAGCCGGAGTTTCCGCCTTAGGCTTCGGCTTAGGAGCCGGCGCCAGTTCCTCGAAATTGGGGGGTGGCAGAATTTCCACAGCCGTGGGCGGGGGAACGCTGGCATCTGTCACGATACGAAGTCTCAGGCCATGGCCACAGCGTTCCTGTGCTGCATTGCTGATCAGTTCGCTGAGGGTTTCACTCAGCAGTGCCTCGTGGCTGTTCCGGTCGTCCGGGTGAATGGCGATGGTGGCCAGGCCGTCATCGTCGCTGATGAAGAGGGTGTGGCCTATGTCGGCAGAGGCAATGGGGGATTTCTCTCGCACGTCGGCAAGAACGGCATCCCAGTCGGCCGGGGTGAGCGCTCGCTCGGCCGGTGCAAGGGCGTCCGCACATTCCTCAGGTGGCATGTCGTCGAAAATCGGCGGGGCGTCATCTATGGGTTCCAGACCGACAGGCATGACCGGAGCCGGGTTTACCTGCACTGGTGGGGCCTGTGGTTCCGGTACCGGCATGGGGGCAGGTGCTGCAATCGGGGCAACCGGCGCAGGCTGTGCAGGTGCAGGTGCAGTCGCTGCTCCCGGCATGGTTACAGCGGGCAGGGGAACGGTGGCGATGGGTGTCTCGGGCAGGGGAGCACCGTTGAGGGCGCGAATGATGTCGCTTATGTTGGCCTCTGCCAGTGAGTGCACGGCCTGTATGAGGCCCATTTCAAGGTACAGGCGTGTGTTGGTGCTCCATCGCATCTGCTCTTCTGCGTGCGAGAGCACTTCCATCAGGCGTATGATTTTGTCGGTGGGGGTACGACTCAATAGCTCGCTCAGGCTGGCACGCCATTGCTCAGGCAGGGTGCTGTGAGCCTCCTGCGGGGCTACTTTGGTGATGAGTAGCTCTCTGACCGCCCCCATCAGTTCGCTGAGCAGCTGTCCCATGTCGCGCCCGGCCTCGGCCAGTTCGTGAACAAGGTGCAGCAGGCTTGGTAATTGGCGGTCAAGCATGTAAGCCAGCGCCTTGGCCACCGTTTCACGGCTGGTTACGCCAAAGATGTCGTTGACATTCTGCTCAGTAATGTGATTGCCGCAGAAAGATACCAGCTGGTCAAGCATGGACTGGGCGTCGCGCATGCCACCGTCTGCCACGGTTGCTATAGCGTATGCTGCATCCTCATCGAGTGTTACACCTTCATTGCCGGCGATGTTAACCAGATGGTGGGCAATCACATCCGCCGGTATGGGGCGTAAATCAAAGCGCTGGCAGCGCGAGAGAATGGTGGGCAGAATCTTATGCGGTTCTGTCGTGGCGAAAATGAACATGACGTGTGCCGGCGGTTCTTCCAGGGTCTTCAGCAGGGCATTGAAGGATTCCTTGGTGAGCATGTGCACCTCGTCTATATATATAATGCGGTATTTGCCACGCGTGGGCGCAAACTGTACGTTATCGCGCAGGTCTCGTATGTTGTCAATACCACGGTTCGAGGCGCCGTCAATTTCCTGTACGTCCAGACTGCGCCCCTCGGCTATCTCCAGGCACACGTCTTCATCCGGGTCGAAATCTACCTTCGGACCGTCTGTGCAGTTGAGCGCCTTGGCAAATATGCGTGCTGTGGAGGTCTTGCCGGTACCGCGGGGTCCAACAAAGAGATAAGCGTGCGCCAATCGTTGCTGCTCAATGGCATTGCAAAGGGTGCGCACCACATGATCCTGCCCCAGCACATCCTTGAATGTGCGCGGACGATACTTTCTGGCAAAAACCTGATAACTCACGCTCAGCATTCTATCTTATTCCCCGCGCCCGCGCAAGGATAAACTGTGACACACCGCTTTTTGAGTCTCAGATTGATTTGGCACCTTGCTAAGAAACGTATGTCTATTTACAAATGAAGATTCTAATTAGAGAGGAAAAATATGTGATATATATATATGAGAAATACAATGTAAAAATATGAATAAATTCGAAAAATAATTTGTTAATAGTGATACCAAATAGGCATATAAAGAGAATATTTCTGAAAAAGTTCATTTTAAAAACGCTTAAAAGTATAGAGAAATAGTAGGAAAACACAAGGCGGGGGCGATGAAAATTTTTGTGACAGAAATGACGGCTTTATGTGTTTTTGAAAAGCGGCGTTGCCGATTTGTTTCATGTTCGCTCGGTTCATACAGAAACGAGCATTCAATAATTCGCAAAATTACAGCAGTATAACACCCTTTGATGTAGTAGGAATATTACGGTGATTTTTATTTACGCTCCGACAATTATACGCAAAACTTGAAATCTCAGGTAACCTTAATTTCAGGAAAAATTAATAAAATTAAAGAAAAATAGCCAGAAAAGGATGCAAATATGCTCAGATTTCGGTGGTTCGTGGTGGTAAAAAGAGGTTTAATGAATAAAGGGAACTCTGGCTTTTGCTTGCTTTGAATATAGAAAACCCAGGTGCACGCAGAAAAATTACGTGTAAAAATGCCAAAAAAGTCTCAATTATGCCTAAAATAGCCACAAAAATGCCAAATATAGTAAAACAGACTATACCAATAACGAAAAAAGAGGTGACTTACGAGGCTTTTGAGCCAAAGATGTCCTCTGGCAAAAGTAATGTGCTGGTTTCTGTGGCTATGGGGTAAACTTTTCTTATGCTGAGCACCCAAGCCCGGATCGCTTGGCGCAGGCTTTCATTATTGGCAGGGAGTTTATCGGGAGTGATACGGTTTGTCTGGTGCTTGGCGATAATATTTTCTTTGGTGCTGATTTTCAACTGAAGTTGAAGTCAGCGGTGGTAGCCGCAGATGATGGTCCGGCTACTGTCTTCGGCTATAGCGTGGCTGCCCCGGAGCGCTATGGCGTGGCTGAGTTCGATGCTGCCGGTAAACTTGAGTACAGGGGAGCGAAAATAAAGCCCCTATTCGGAAAGTCTTGGATTTATCAGGATTGGCGTCTCTCAGAAAAAAATCTTTGGGTCACATGTGGGGTTTTTGCAAGTAATTATTTTTTTTTCTGTACAACGGCAGCGGAATACTGTATATTGAGATGGTAATAACTTAATTTTACTAAGTGCATGAAAGGTATCGTTCTAGCAGGTGGCTCCGGCACGAGGCTGTACCCAATTACGAAGGGCGTGAGCAAGCAATTGCTGCCTGTATTCGATAAGCCCATGGTGTATTATCCCATTTCGGTTCTCATGCTTGCCGGAATTCGCGATATCCTCATTATTTCCACCCCTCAGGATTTGCCGGGATTCCAGCGTTTGTTAGGTGATGGTAGCGACTATGGCGTTAATTTTTCGTATGCGGAGCAACCCAGTCCCGATGGCTTGGCGCAGGCATTCATTATAGGTCGGGAGTTTATCGGCAATGATTCTGTGTGTTTGGTGCTGGGGGATAACATATTCTTCGGCAGCGGTTTGGTGGGGATGTTGCGTCGAGCTGTACATCGCGCCGTGTCTGAGGACTTGGCAACGGTGTTCTCGTATTGGGTTCATGACCCGGAGCGCTATGGTGTTGCAGAATTCGACAAGGAAGGTAATTGTCTTTCGATAGAAGAGAAACCTGCAGAACCGCGCTCGCATTATGCCGTAGTCGGATTGTATTTCTACCCCAACAGTGTGGTGGACATTGCAGCAGGTATTAAACCCTCGGCGCGAGGGGAACTCGAAATTACCAGCGTGAATCAGGAGTACCTGCGCCGTGCCCAACTGAAGGTTGCGACCATGGGACACGGATTTGCCTGGCTCGATACCGGCACGCATGATTCGCTGTCGGAGGCCTCTACCTTCGTTGAGGTGTTGCAGAAAAGACAGGGATTTGTGATTGCTTGTCTGGAGGCTATCGCATATCGCAATGGATGGCTCAGTGCTGAAAAATTGCGCGAGGTGGCCTTGCCGATGCAGAAAAACCCATACGGTCAACGTTTGCTTGAACTTCTGAAATAATATGAAAAATATTCTCATTACCGGCGGCGCCGGGTTTATTGGATCACATGTGGTACGTCTGTTTGTCAATAGGTATCCCGAATATCGCATCGTGAATCTCGATGCTCTGACCTATGCCGGCAATTTAGCCAACCTCAAGGACATAGAGGACAAGCCGAACTACACCTTCGTGAAGGCCGATATCTGCGACTTCGACCGCATGTGCGCCATCATGCAGGAGTATGATATCGACGGTGTCATCCATCTGGCTGCCGAGAGCCACGTGGATCGCTCCATCAAAGACCCGTTCATCTTTGCCCGCACCAACGTGATGGGCACGTTGAGCCTGCTGCAGGCCGCCCGTCAGTACTGGAATGGCAACTGGGAGGGTAAGCGTTTCTACCATATCTCGACGGATGAGGTGTACGGTGCTCTGGAGCTGGATAAACCCGAGGGTTCCGCCCCCTACGGCAGCGAGTTCTTCCTGGAGACTACCAAGTACAACCCGCACAGCCCCTACAGCGCCTCCAAGGCCGGCAGCGACCACTTCGTGCGCGCCTATCACGATACCTACGGCATGCCCACGCTCGTGACCAACTGCTCCAACAACTACGGCCCCTACCAGTTTCCGGAGAAGCTTATCCCCCTCTTCATCAATAACATCCGCCATGGCAAGCCGCTGCCCGTCTACGGTAAGGGCGAGAACGTGCGCGACTGGCTCTATGTGGTCGACCACGCCCGCGCTATCGATGTTATTTTCCATCAGGGCAAGACCGGCGATACCTACAACATTGGCGGTTTCAATGAGTGGAAGAATATCGACATCGTGAAAGTGGTTATTAAGACCGTAGACCGCTTGCTGGGTAACCCCGAGGGCACCAGCGAGAAGCTCATCACCTACGTCACCGACCGCGCAGGCCATGACCTGCGCTACGCTATTGACTCCACCAAGCTGAAGAACGAGCTCGGCTGGGAGCCCTCCCTTCAGTTCGAAGAGGGTATTGAAAAGACTGTGCGTTGGTACCTCGACAATCAGGAGTGGATGGATAACATCACCTCCGGTGATTACGAGAAGTATTACGATGAAATGTATAAAAATCGCTAACGTATTTACCGTATGATTACTGTCACCTCGCCCCTGCTGCCGCCGCTTGAAGAGTTTCAGAAGTTGCTTGCTGATATCTGGCAGCGCAAGTGGATTACCAATAACGGGCACTACCACAAGGAACTGGAAAAGGCTCTCGCTGAATATCTTGGGGTGCCTTATCTTTGCTTGTTTACCAATGGCACCTTACCGTTGATTACGGCTTTGCAGGCTCTTCGGATTAGCGGGGAAGTTATAACTACTCCCTACAGTTTCGTGGCAACAACGCACTCTATCTGGTGGAATGGCATTAAGCCCGTGTTTGTTGATGTAGACCCTCTGACCGGTAACCTGGATCCCGATAAGATAGAGGCTGCCATTACGCCGCACACTACAGCGATTATGCCGGTGCATGTGTATGGAAATCCCTGCGATACGGAGCGTATCCAAGCCATTGCCGATAAATATGGACTGAAAGTGATTTACGATGCAGCTCATGCTTTTGGCGTGAGAGTCAACGGTGAGAGTGTCCTCAAAGCCGGTGATATCAGCACCCTCTCTTTCCATGCGACCAAAACCTATAACACCATTGAAGGCGGTGCTCTGGTCTGTCATGACATTGCGATGAAGAAGCGCATTGATTACCTCAAGAACTTCGGTTTTGCCGGGGAAACGGAGGTGGTGGCTCCCGGTATCAACAGTAAGATGGATGAAGTTCGCTCCGCATACGGCTTGCTGAGTCTGCGTTATGTGGATGCCGCCATCGAAGCCCGTCGCCAGGTGGCAGAGCAGTACCGTGCTACCCTTCGCGGCGTGCCCGGTCTGCGTATCATGGAGGATGTCCCCGGTGTGACGCATAATTACTCATACTTCCCGATTTTTGTGAATGCCGCTGAGTTCGGAAAGACGCGAGATGAGCTCTACTATAGCCTTAAAGAGCAGGGGATTCTTGCTCGCCGCTATTTCTACCCGCTGATTTCCTCGTTCTCTACATACAGAGGGTTGCCGAGTGCTGCTCCGGCAAATCTGCCGGTGGCAACCCGCATGGCGGATGAGGTGCTTTGCCTGCCGTTGCATCATGAGCTGAGTGCAGATGATGTTGCCCGTATTATCAACACTGTCACCTCTCATTAATATGAAACAAAAGAAGCTGATGTTACTCGGTGGGCTGCGTTATTTGCTTCCTGTTATTGAAGCGGCTCATCAACTGGGAATCTACGTTATCACATGTGATTACCTTCCGGATAATATCGCTCACAAGTATTCGGACGAATACCGAAACGTAAGTATCATCGATAAGGACGCCGTGCTCAAAGTAGCACAAGAGTTGGAAATCGATGGCATTATGTCTTTTGCAGTCGATCCCGGTGTGGTAACGGCCGCCTACGTAGCAGAACAAATGGGCTTGCCTAATGTTGGCCCCTATGAATCCGTTTGCATTTTGCAGGATAAAGCCAGGTTCCGTGAGTTCCTGCGCAAGCATAACTTCAATTGCCCGTGGTCGTATGGCTTTTCGAGTGTGGAAGCTGCTCTGGCTGATGCCGGAAAATTTACGTATCCGGCCATTGTAAAGCCTACAGATGCTGCCGGTAGTAAAGGAGTAACGAGAGTTGACTCCCCCGATGAGTTACCTGCTGCGTTGAAGTTTGCAACAGTTAATTCTATCTCCGGGGATATTATTGTTGAAGAATTTATTGAACGCATAGGTTCACCAACAGGTTCTGACAGCTTTGCCGTAGACGGAAAACTTGCGTTTGTATCATTCGATAACCAATATTTCGATCCTAATTCTCCCAATCCCTACACCCCGGCAGCCCACATATGGCCATCTACCATGGCCTTAGATAAGCAGAATGAGCTGAAAGCAGAATTGCAACGATTGCTCAACCTGCTGCACATGAGAACGGCTGTATTTAACATTGAGGCACGTGTGGGAACGAATGGTAAGGCCTATATCATGGAAGTATCGCCTCGTGGCGGAGGTAACAGACTTTCGGAAGTTTTGAAACTGGCAACAGGCGTGGATTTGATTACAAATGCTGTTCGGGATGCCGTAGGGTTGCCCGTAGAGGGAATCGGCTCGTATATGTATCGTAATTTCTGGGCTATTGTCATGGTGCATTCCAAGAAGAATGGCATACTGAAAAGTATCGAGTATTCTGAACAATTGACATCATGTTTGGTTCAGGCTGATTTGTTAGTGTCGGAAGGTTCTGAGATTCGAGAGTTCAAAGGAGCAAACGATGCTTTGGGACATCTTATCATTAACTGCACAAATGCACCGGAACTCCAGAAGTTGATTGAAGAAATGGAAGAGCACGTGCATATCAATTTGGAATGAAGATAAGATGTACTGCCCGATTTGTAAGTGTAGATGAAAAAGTCGGGAGCGGTGAGATATAATACTGTATGAAAATCCGAAACTCAGGTATGGAAATATTTAAAGGTAAAACCTTACTACTGCTGGGATCGAATGTTGCCTCCTCTGACATTGTTCAATATGTCAATGCGCAAGGTGGTCGTACGATTGTAACCGATTTTTATCCCAGAGAAAAATCAAAAGCAAAGCAATTTGCCACAGAGGCCATGATGCTCAGTACAGCAGATATTCCGGCTCTTAAGCAGGTTGTTGCAGAAAAAAACGTGAACGCTGTGCTGGCCGGGGTCAGCGAGTTTAACATACTTAAGGCTCAGGAGCTGAGTACTGAATGCCAGCTTCCTTTCTATTGCACCAGAGAGCAATGGAATGCTATCGAACATAAGGGGCAATTCCGTGCCAAGTGTATTGAACATGGAGTACCTTGCCCCCGTACCTATTTCACAGGTTCACAGCCGGATGCCCATGCCCTTCAAACGATTGAGTACCCGGTCATTGTAAAACCGGTGGATGCCAGTGCTTCTACCGGTATCACTATTTGCCATAATGAGGGTGAACTTATGCCGGCCATTCGGATAGCTTGCGAGGCATCCGGTTCCGGGTGCATCATCATAGAGCAGTTCTTTACCGGGGATGAGTTTACAGCTACCTATACTGTTGTTGACCACCAAATTGCCTTATCGGTTGTGGACAACCGTTACCCGGTCACCCTGAATGAGGGAGCTACCTCTATTCCTCTTTTCCGTTCCTATCCCTCTACCTTTACGGAGGAGTATGAAAAGCAGGTGGACGTACCAATGAAGCAGTTGATTGCCTCATTGGGCATGGTAACCGGCACGTATTTCGTGCAGGGACTTTACAACCGGGAGAAAAACACCTTCTGTATGTTCGAAGCTGGATTGCGTTGTGCAGGGGAAGCTCCTTATCGCATTCTGGATGCCGTCAATGGCGTGAATTACCTGCACAACATTGTTGAATATTCCCTGAATGGCACTGTAACTCAGTACGACATTCAGAAAGAAGCCCCTGATCTTCATGGTAAAAAATGTGGCGTACTTTCTTACGTTTCACCCGGTGGGATTGTCAGCAGGATTGAAGGGTATGACTCAATAGTTAAAACTTTGCCTTCTATCATTGACGCAGAATGTCGTTACAAGGTAGGTGATACGATTCCATCTGGGAATACCCTGCGCCAGATTGTGTTGCGTTTCGTTTTGATATGCGATAGCTTGGAAGAATTAGCCGATACCATCAATAGAATAAACGAAGGAATATCCGTACTGGATGCCAATGGCACAGAATTGTGTGTCAAGTTCGACAGTAGCAGGCTTTATACGGAATTTGTGTAGTATGAAAAATATTGTTATAACCGGTTCTACCGGTCTCATTGCCAGTAGATTAATTTCAATTTTAATGAATAATCAGGAATACTCGCTATTTCTGATATCGAATTCCGTAGCGAAATGTCAGGCTCAATACGACGGATGTGCCAATGTTCACATCTACACGCTAAAACAATTTGCCGAGAAATACAGCCACTCTGAGACGGAGTTTGATACGGTTATTCACACAGCATTTTCCAGAGACGCCAAGGGGAGCCTTTTAGCAGATTCGTTAAACTTTTCGCGTGAGGTACTTCAATTAACGAAAACCATACGTTTGAAACGATTTGTTAACATATCCTCCCAAAGCGTATACGGCAATCAAGGCACTCCTCCCTATACAGAAGAGGTTGCTCCTAACCCTGTGGGTATGTATGCCATGGCTAAATGTGCTCAGGAAATTTTGGTAGAAGGCTGCTTGCAGAACACCGGTCTTGCTTACACTAATATTCGTGTATGTAGTGTATGTGATAACGCTCGCTTCATGAATATTTTTTGTCAGAAAGCCATACGGCGTGAACCTATTACCATCACCGCAGAAAATCAGCAAGTTGCGTTTATTGATATAGATGATATTGCTGAGGCTCTCTATATATTGATTCGAGACACCTCAGATGAGCCGTGGGAAAAAGTTTACAATGTCTGTACCAATCAGAACAGCACGATTGGTAAGGTAGCAGAACTCATTAAGCAAATCGCAAAAGAAACATACAACATTCCTGTTGAGTTGGTATTCGAGAGTGCTGATTGCAACCAAAGGGTCGGTATGAGTGCCGAGCGGTTCATGGTTCGCTTTGGCTGGAAGCCACACTTTGGGTATAAAGAAATGATTGAACGTCTTTTCAAGAGAATATTACACAATAATATATCAGACAATAAGCAGAATATATGAATATCAGACGAATACGCCAAGTTTTGCGCTATTCTTGGCAGCACGCCGGGGAATTGGTAAGCGCGGGAGGGACAAAAAAATCCAGAGTCTCTATTTATCTGGATATGTTGAGCTGCTTTATACGCTACAAGATGTGGTCTAATCAATACAAAAAAGAAAAGTTCCACCTATTAAGCGAGGGAGAACGCACAGAAAAAGGAAAGCAATATTACGAAGCCGGTAAGAAACGTGATGCCTGGCAGTGTGATTTTGTCGAAAATAGGAAATTCCTCATTAAGTATAGCAATCAAAAGTATGAGCTTCCCGGGCTGCGTGAAAAAAGGCAGAAAGCGTATGCTAAACGCTACAATATGGGGAAAAACTGCATTGTAGAATATGATGTTGAGTTATCACGCCAGCACTATCTGGATGGCCGTATCAAAATTGGCAGCAAGGTATTGCTGGCTAAGCATGTATTTGTTGACTATTCAGGCGATGTTACAATTGAAGATGGCGTTAAACTAACAAATGGCGTGATAGTTCTTTCTCATTATCGTAGTAACATCGGGCAGGAGAACTCGCAGAACATCCCCACAAAACTTGTCATCAGAGAAAACGCCTATATTGGCTCCCGTGCTATGATCTTGCCAAGTTGCCACTACATAGGTAAGAATGCCAGAATCGGCGCCGGTGCAGTAGTGACAAAAGATGTGCCGGATTATTGTCTTGTGGCAGGAGTGCCCGCAAAAGTTATCCGTTCGACAACTGAAAACTAATTTACTTTATTTTCCTAATGTCCCAGCCCGAGCCATTGTTGACTATTCGCTGTCGCACGTTTAATCACGTTCAGTTCATACGGAAGTGTCTGGATGGATTTGTCATGCAGCAAACGACTTTTCCCTTTGAAGCTGTCGTGCATGATGATGCTTCTACGGATGGTACTGCCGATATCATACGAGAATATGCCGAGAAATATCCCTGTATCATTAAGCCCATTCTGCAAACAGAAAATCAGTGGTCCAAGAGAGATGGAAGCATCGGGCGCATTCTCGATGCTCACACCAAGGGTAAGTATGTGGCAATCTGCGAAGGCGATGATTTCTGGACTGATCCGCATAAGCTTCAGCGTCAGGTAGATTTTTTGGAAAGTCACCCGGAATACAGTCTTACCTGCACAAATGCGGTTATATTGAGCGGAGATAAAGAACTTGAATGGCGTCGCTATGATAAGGATTGCGAAGTGCCGCTGGAAGATGTGATTGTAAAGCGTGGAGCGTGGATATACACGGCTTCTATGCTGTACAGATGGCAGCTGCGAGAAGATTACCCCGATTTTGCCAGGAAGTGCCATGTGGGAGATTATCCTCTTGCCATACATCTCGCACTGAAAGGAAAGGTGTACTATTTCGCGGATAAAATGGTGACCTATCGCTATATGGCAGCCGGTAGCTGGAGTATCGGCACCCGAGTAGATGCCGCCTACTATAAGCGCTGGTTGAGTGAGGTTCGCATGTTGCAGGACTTCAACGAATACAGTGGCAGAAAATATGAAAAATATTTTCACCGGACAATAGGAAAGCTTGCTGTATTCTATTTAAGACACGCCCCGGAAATGAAGCAGCAGGTGCTTGCTGAATTCCCGGATTTCCCCAAGTGGTTGGATCTTTCTGACCGTTGGAAATGGTGGAGGATTAAGCTTGGCCTGACGAAAGCCAAAGGTTCGCGATAAGGTTAAAGGGGAGCTCCGGAAATTGTACATCACGTTCGTAGTGCATTGGTATGGGAAAGGTGTTTCGGTTAGTGGGTGACTGGTGTCGCCGGTTGAAAGAGAGCCGCAAGCTGCGGAGATATTCTCGCTCCAACCAGATAGGCGTCGATTCTTCAGATTTGAGCAGAATTAAAATCCGCATATGGGGTAAAAATAACGTCGTGCGGATTGGAAAACTCAGAAAAGGAACCGGTCAGTTGGAGGTTAGAATTCACGGCGATGGTAACAACGTGATTCTGGAGGACGGATTGGGAATCAGTGAATATCTGAAGATATCGCTGGGTGCCCCTGCGGCGAACATGGGGCCGGTGCAGGGGGTGAAGGTGCAAATCGGTGCTCGCTGCAGTTTTGAGCGAGTAAATATGCAGACCTATAATTCGCATGCCGTGATTGAGGTGGGGGAACGCTGTATGTTCAGTTTCGGTATTTAGATTTACCATACGGACGGACACCCCATTCTGGATGCTTCGACCCGACAGGTAATTAACCGGGTGAAGACACTCTCCATCGGCAATCATACATGGATAGGTGCGAATGCTACCATCATGAAAAATGCGGTAATCGGTCCCGATTGTATTGTTGGCTGGGGGAGTGTGGTAAGCGGGAAGTTCCCGGAGTCTAACTGCATACTTGCCGGTAATCCAGCGCGAGTTGTAAGGCAGGGGATAACTTGGAATGCTAATGGGGCTGCATGTGGTTACATAGCAAATGAGTTGCCCGAAGTGCAAAATACGCCTGCCTGTCAGGAAGGAAGTGCTGCAAACGCGGAGGTTTGAATGAGTTAGAGCCTGTTAGTAAAGAAAATTCAAAAAAAGGCTTGCATTTTGGGGGGAAGTGTGGCATATATCTGCAAGTTTACACTGTACCATGCCTAAAGACACATCTATCAAAAAGATATTGGTCATCGGTTCGGGCCCCATCATCATCGGGCAGGGTTGTGAGTTTGACTACTCCGGTACCCAGGCCTGTAAAACATTGAGAGAAGAGGGTTACGAGGTAGTGCTTGTCAATTCCAACCCCGCCACCATCATGACGGACCCGGAGACGGCACCGCGCACATACATCGAGCCGCTCGCCCCCGAGTACATTGAGAAGATTATTGCCCGTGAGCGGCCGGATGCTCTGCTGCCGACACTGGGTGGTCAGACGGCATTGAACGCTGCCATGGAACTGCACCGCACCGGCGTGCTCGAGAAGTACGGCGTGCGCGTGATTGGTGCAGATGCCGATGCCATCGACAAGGGTGAGGATCGCCAGCGCTTTAAGGACGCCATGCTCAAAATCGGTCTGGACGTACCGGCTTCGGGTGTGGCTCACAACATGGCCGAGGCTTGGGACATTGCCAAGAATGTGATTGGCAACTACCCCATGATTATCCGCCCCGCTTTCACACTGGGTGGTACCGGTGGCGGTATTGCTTACAACAAGGCTGAGTATGAGGAGATTGTACAGCGTGGTCTCGACCTCTCCCCCGTGCACGAGGTTCTGATTGAGGAGTCTCTGCTCGGCTGGAAGGAGATTGAGATGGAGGTCATGCGCGATATCGCAGACAACTGCATCACTATCTGCTCCATTGAAAACCTTGACCCCATGGGTGTGCACACCGGTGACTCCATCACCGTGGCTCCCGCCATGACCCTGACCGCTCGCGAGTATGCCGAGCTGAGGGAGGCCTCCTTCGCCATCATCCGCGAAATCGGTGTGAAGAGCGGCGGTAGTAACATTCAGTTCGCAGTGTGCCCCCGCACCGGTCGTCAGGTGGTTATCGAGATGAACCCGCGCGTGAGCCGCTCCTCGGCTCTGGCATCCAAGGCAACGGGTTTCCCCATCGCCAAGTTCTCTGCCAAGCTGGCCGTCGGTTACACGCTCGACGAGCTCCGCAACGACATTACCAAGGTTTCCCCCGCTTCCTTCGAACCCACCATCGACTACGTGGTGTGCAAGGTGCCCCGCTTCACCTTCGAGAAGTTCAAGAAGGCCGATGAGCGCCTGACCACCGCCATGAAGAGCGTGGGCGAGGTGATGAGCATCGGTGCCACCTTCAAGGAATCCCTGCAGAAGGCTCTGCGCTCCCTCGAGACAGGCCGCTGGGGCTTCGGTTTCGACGCCAAGGACCCCGTCAATCCCACCCGTCAGGAGATTGCCGCCAAGCTTTCCGTGCCGAATGCCGACCGTATTTTCTGGATTCAGACCGCTTTCGTCAACGGCTTCACAGCTGAGGAGGTTGCGGATCTCACCCAGATTGACCCCTGGTTCATTGACCAGCTGCAGCAGCTGGCCGAGGCCGGTATGCAGCTGAAGACCCTCGACCTGCGCGAGGCCAAGAAACTCGGCTTCTCTGACCGCCAGATTGCTTATGCCCGCGGTTGCTCCGAGGACGAGATTCGCGCCGAGCGCAAGGCTGCCGGTATTCTGCCCACCTACCGTCTGGTGGATACCTGCGCCTCTGAGTTCGAGGCTATTACCCCCTACTACTACTCCACCTACGGGCAGGAGCAGGAGGCTCGCATCTCCGACCGCAAGAAGATTATGATTCTCGGCGGTGGCCCCAACCGTATCGGTCAGGGTATTGAGTTCGACTACTGCTGCGTGCACGCTTCCTTCGCTCTGAAGGAGCTCGGGTACGAGACCATCATGGTCAACTCCAACCCCGAGACCGTTTCCACCGACTACGATACCTCCGACAAGCTCTACTTCGAGCCCCTCACTCTCGAGGACGTGCTCAACATCTGCGACGTCGAGAAGCCCGAGGGCGTTATCGTGCAGTTCGGCGGTCAGACCCCGCTTAACCTCGCTGCCGCTCTTGCCGAGCGCGGTGTGCCCATCATCGGCACCAGCCCCCGCAGCATCGAGCTGGCCGAGGACCGTAAGTACTTCTCCGCCCTTCTCGATGAAATCGGTCTGCGTCAGGCAGAGGCCGGTACCGCCACCAATGAGGAGGAGGCCGTAACCGTTGCTCAGCGCATCGGTTTCCCGGTGCTGGTTCGCCCCTCCTTCGTGCTGGGTGGCCGCGCCATGATGATTGTGTACGATGAGCAGGAGCTGCGCACATACATGCGCGAGGCTGTGGATGCCTCTCCCGAGCGCCCCGTGCTCGTGGACCGCTTCCTTCAGAATGCGCTCGAGATAGACGTTGACGTTATCGCCGACGGCGAGACCAGCGTGGTGGGCGCCATTATGCAGCACGTTGAGCCTGCCGGTATTCACTCCGGTGACTCCGCCTGCATGATTCCCCCGAACAAGGTGAGCGACAAGATGCACGCTGAGATGATGCGCGCCGCCAAGGAGCTGGCCACCAAGCTCAACGTGAAGGGGCTCATGAATTGCCAGTTCGCCATTAAGGATGAACAGCTCTACGTCATCGAGGTGAACCCCCGCGCCTCTCGTACCGTTCCCTTCGTGTCCAAGTCCATCGGTGTGCCGCTTGCCAAGCTGGCTGCCAAGGTTATGAGCGGCATGAAACTCTCGGAGCTCGGCTTCACCAAGGAGGTTGTGCCCCCCTACTACACCGTGAAGGAGGCCGTGTTCCCCTGGAACCGCTTCCCGGGCATCGACGTGGTTCTCGGCCCCGAAATGCACTCCACCGGTGAGGTAATGGGTATCGACACCGATCCCGAGCTGGCCTACATGAAGAGCCAGATTTCCTCCTTCAACCCGCTGCCCGAGAAGGGGCTCGTGTTCATCTCCGTACACGACCGCGACAAGGACACCGTGGTGGAAATCGCCCGTAACATCGCCGAGGCCGGTTTCGATATCTGCGCTACCAAGGGTACCATGATTCACCTGCTGCAGCACGGTATTGAGTGTGAGCGCGCCTACAAGGTGCTGGAAGGTCGTCGCCCGAACATTGTGGACCGCATTAAGAACGGCGATATCGCCTTCGTTATCAATACTCCCGGTTCCCACGATGCCCGCGAGGATGAAGTGGCTATCCGTGCCGCTACGGTTAACAACAAGGTGTCCTACGCCACGGACCTCTCCTCCGCTCGCGCCTGCGCCGCTGCCATTCTGCACAACAAGAACAAGGTGGCCGGTGTGCGTACCCTGCAGGAGTACCACGCTGCTAACTAATAGCGCAAGTAAGTACCGATACATGATTTCAAAGGGTGGCCCGCAGTGGCCGCCCTTTTTGTGGTACGTCAGGCATGACACGTAACTGGGGTGGAAGTCCCCAATGAGCCGCTGACAGGGCGGAATCAAATAGCCAAAGGCAACTGCGTCACAGTAATGTGGGGTGGGAAGGAAGCCGGAGGCGAAACACAGACAGGA
>JAZSEM010000110.1:0-8998 GCA_045531695.1 Akkermansia sp. | reverse complement strand
TTCATCCTGTCTGTGTTTCGCCTCCGGCTTCCTTCCCACCCCACATTACTGTGACGCAGTTGCCTTTGGCTATTTGATTCCGCCCTGTCAGCGGCTCATTGGGGACTTCCACCCCAGTTACGTGTCATGCCTGACGTACCATAAAAGCCGCTTAAAGCTTTCACTTTAAGCGGCTTTTGTTTCCAGAGCCGGATGTCAGGGTCGAACTGACGACCGTCCGATTACAAATCGGGTGCTCTACCACTGAGCTAATCCGGCGAGGTGCGGGCATTTTACTGCATAAAATGCCCGTTGGCAAGCTTTTTTTTCAGAAATTACGCAGAAAAGGTAAAATCAGAACTTCCAGCCGAGGTCCACACCCACGGTAATGAGGCTGTGGTCGATGGGGCCGGAACCGGTAAAGCGGTCAATCTTGCCGGCGTTCTGGCCGGACCAGGACACCTGAGCCCAGGGGGTGAGCTGCATGCGAGCGTCGCGCCCCATGGTGCCGCTGTGGGTGAACAGGGGCAGAGCTGCGCGAATGCGGTAGGCGTCCACACCATCGGCACCATGTGCCCAGTAGTCGAAGGAGGGAGCCACGCCGACGGAGAGCTCGAGGTCAGCACCCAGTCTGGGGCCGTTGATGACGTTGGTGAAACGATAGCCGACTTCGATGTCGCCGTATACGCCGTTGAGCCCTTTGAAGGCCCAGCCCCAGGTCATGCTGCCGAAGAAGCCGCGCTGGCCGTCGTTGAAGCGGAGCGTGAAGTGGATGTCCTGCGACATGCGGTGAGCGGCATCGTCGTAGTACTTGGCCATGAAGCCCTCGAAGCCGCCGTAGCGCAGGGAGTAGCCGATTTCAGCGGTCAGGTTGGGGAAGATTTCCTTGCCGAGGGAGTAGCCAACGTCGGCCACGTTGGCGTCGCCCAGGTAGTCACCGGCACCCCAGATGATGCCGTAAGAACCGCTCACGCGCTGGTAAATGCCGGCGCCGAAGAGGTTGCGGAAGGGGAGCTTGGCGCTGCCGGAAATGGAGCTGTAGCCGTAGTTGGTCAGGTCATTGGTGAAACCCATGCCGCGCACGGTGTAGTCGCTGGAGTAAACGTTGAGGTTGATGTAGCCGTTGTCGCCCGAGGTGACGGAGGGGGTGGCAGGGGCGATGGTATCGGTATATGCCGCGGCGGGCATGTAGCTGTCGTAGGCCGGGGCAGGAGCCTGGTAGCTGACGGCGTCGTATGTGACGGGACCGTCGGGGATGGCCGGCGGCAGCTCGGTGGCCATGGCCGGCAGGGTGGTGCAGAGGGCAAGAATGGTGCGTTTCATCATACGCACATATTTTACCTTTCCTAAAGAAAAAGGCAAGCCAAAAGAATACGATGTCGTGTTAATGAATGAATTTTGACTGAAATGCGTTGACGCTGTAGCAAAGAACAGGTAGAATGTGTGGCATGAAGAGCTTCCTATATCTGGCAGGATGGGTGCTGTTGGGCACCTGCACGGCTGTTGGCGAGACTGCACCTGTAGTGCCGGCTCGTGCGGATAGTGTTGATTTACGGACGATGACCCGGGATTCCCGCTGCGGTCAGGTGATAGTGACATGTTTGGTGAATGGTAAGCCCATGCGAATGATGATTGATACCGGCGCCACACACACTGTTCTGCACAAGGAGAGTGCTGCCGCACTGCCGAATGCTCAGTGGCTCGATACGAGCAGGATGACCTTCAGGGGCAATTCCAGCCAGCGCCCGGAAATCCTGCTGGCGGAGCTACAGGTGGCTGACAAGCACGTGCCTCAGCACCCGATTATGGTGGTGAGCCTGGCCGCGGTCCGCAGTATGATGGCCGAGCCGATTGATGGTATATTGGGCATGGATGTACTGGGGGCTCTGCCGTTCACCTTCGACCTGCGCAGTGGTAAGTGCTACTGGGGGGTGCCGAGCGGGGAGTTGCTGCTGCCGCTCTATGGTACACGTGATGACAACGGTCGCCTGATGGTGCGCGTGAGTTGTGCCGGTAAATCCATGGAGTTGCTGTTGGATACCGGTAGTAGTGTAACCCGTGTATATGCTGAAGATTGGAAAAAAGGCAAGGGAAAGAAGGTGAATGCCCGTTTGGGGGATGTCGATACGGCCACCTCGAGCGCGGTGACGACCGGGGTCGCGGCTCCTTTGGAGCTGGTTCCCGGGGTGAATTCGGCAACGGTTGCTCCGATTTTCTGCCCGAAGTCCGACCGCTCCATGTTGGGTATGGATGCTCTGGAGGGGGTGGTACTGGTACATGTGCCGGGACAGACTGTCGGGTATGGTTCGTTCTTTGTCACGCACTGATGTGAAGTCATGAGGGTTGTTCTTACAGTAGTTTTGCTTGTCATCAGTAATATGGTGATGACCTATGCCTGGTATGGTTCACTGCGTAAGCCGGGCGAGGAGGTTGACCACGGTAACTGGTGGAAACTCATTCTGATGAGCTGGGGTGTTGCCTTTTTCGAGTATTGCTTTCTGGTACCCGGTAATCATATCGGCCGTTCGGCCGGTCTGAGTCTGGCACAGCTTAAGATTATGCAGGAGGTTATTACACTGTCGGTTTTTGTGCCTTTCATGATATTCTTCATGGGAGAGCACTGGAAGTGGGATTACCTGTGGGCTTTCCTCTGTGTGCTCGGTGCGGTGTTCTTTGTAAACCGCGAGGCACTTATGGCGTCATGACACCGTTCTTTCTTGCAAGATATTTTTCATTCATTTACAATTTGTCGCATATGAGATTTCCTTATTACTCCTTACTGCTCGGTGCAGTTCTTCTTTCTTCGTGCAGTCTTTTCAAGTCTAACGAATACATGCCCCTGTATTTGCAGGAGCCCTCACCTCTTGACCCTCCCGGTACGGAGGATTTGCGCGCCAAGATGCGTGCCGAGCGTGTGAAGGAGGGAATCTTTGCTGCGGGCGACACGCCCGAGGTTCAGCAAGGGCGCGTCTATCTGCTGGACCGTAACCCCGACTATTCCGAAAATCCCTCCGGCCGTATGGTTGCAACGGGGACGGTTAAAGTGCTTTCCTGCGAGGGTACATATTACTTTGTCGAGGCCGAGGACGGCAAGCGTGGTTTCCTGCGCGAGTCCGATATGGTGAGACCCATTACTCTGGTGAGTACGTCGGATTTTGTGCCCTTGCCCGGTGAGGGGCTGATGCCCGGTGCGGATGGTTTGCTGCCCTTCGAACAGGCACCATTGAAGCAGGGGACAGCTCCCCAGCTCAGGGTGAATGAGGATGGCCGCACCGTGGTAGTGGTGGGCAAGAAGTCCGACAAGTCCCGCGAGTTCGAGGAGCGTCGCCGTGCACTCGAGGGCGATATGGCTGCCGGGGCTGATATGCCGGCACCTGCGGCTGCGCCCTCGGTTGAGGAGGATTTTGATGCCGCCTTGCCTGACCCCACCGGCTCTGCTCAGTAAGGAGTAGAGCTAGGGGAACTCGGGCGTGGCAGAAAGTGCAGGCTGTATGAAGGAGTACGGCACGTATATCGAGGAGTTCCTGCTCTACCTGGCTGCAGAGCGGGGACTGAGCCTGAATTACCGCGAGGGGGTGCGGCGCAGTCTGAGCCGCTTTGCTCAGTGGTGCCGTGAGCGCTCGCTGCAGCCGGCGGATATTACCGAGCCCCTGCTGGCGGATTACCGTCGCTACCTGCACGAGGAGGGGCTGCTGCCCTCCAGTTGCCGTATAGCTATGGTGCACCTGCGCCGCTTTTTTCGCTATCTGAGCAGCCGTGGTACCATACCGGTCAATCCGGCGGAGCTTGTGCAGGGCGGGCGCCCCGGCATGAAAGTGCCCGAAACTCTGGGCGCGGAGCAGGTCAATCGCCTGCTCGAGAGTATTGATCCGCACGATATACCCTTCGGCGCCCGTGACCGCGCTATGCTCGAAATGCTCTACAGCAGTGGTTTGCGCGTGAGTGAGCTGGTGAGCCTGCGCCCCGAGCAGATTGATTGGGACGACATGTTCCTGCGCGTGCTCGGCAAGGGGCAGAAAACCCGCTATGTCCCCTTGGGTGGCATGGCTGCCACTGCGCTTCGCAATTACATGCAGCAGGCTCGCAGCAAGCTGCTGCACTCCGGTCGCAGAGCGACCACGCTCTTCCTCTCCAATCGTGGTGCTGCGCTTACCCGCGAGCGTATACGGCAGATTATTAAGAGCCGCGCGGCAGCCATAGGATTGTCGGAGAATGTGTACCCCCATATCATGCGCCATTCCTTTGCCACCCACCTGCTCGAGAATGGCGCCGACCTGCGTGTGATTCAGGATATGCTGGGCCATGCCGACTTGGCTACCACGCAGATTTATACCCATGTGGAGAAAAAACGCCTCGTGAGCCTGCACCGTCACTTCCATCCCCGTGGCCGCAGGAGTGATGACGCCCCCGGCGAAGGCGAGGAAAACTGAGTCATTCATCCACGAGACCTAAGTCGAGTGCTTCACCATGAGGCGAAGCCGAACTCAAAAGGGATAGACAAAGAGCAATTTGTAGAAGTACTAGTTACGAGTTACAAAGGACTAGGTGTAAAGTTCCGCGACTTACGCCGCAAGGGTTGCCGAGCTTTGCCTCGGCTGCAGCCCGCGCTTTAAGGCGCGGGCGTGAACGGTAGCTTAAGCTACGCATATCCGCGGGCGAAAGCCCGCCTGGTTTTGCACTTTGTAAATTGTAGATGGTAGATTGTAAATCACAAAAATGACATACTCCGATTGCGTTTGGCCACTTGTGACGAAAAGCAGGCTTGACAGGAAGTAATAGCGGGGAGTAAGATAACACCCCTATAGATTTTTATAACACACACAACAACGCAATTATATGGATAAAATCGTATATCATTTCGGCGGAGGAACCGCCGATGGCGATGGCAGCATGAAGGCGCTGCTGGGTGGCAAGGGTGCCAACCTGGCAGAGATGGCCCGCATCGGCCTGCCCGTGCCCCCGGGATTCACTATCACGACAGAGGTTTGCACCTACTACTACGATAACGGCCTGACCTACCCCGCAGAGATGGACTCTCTGGTGCACGAGGGTATCGGCAAGATGGAGGCTCTGGTGGGTCGCAAGTTCGGGGATACCACTGCCATGCCCCTGCTGGTATCGGTACGCTCCGGTGCCCGCGAGTCCATGCCAGGCATGATGGACACCATTCTGAACCTCGGTCTGAACGATGAGACTGTGGAGGCCATGGCTGCCGCCACCAACAACCCCCGCTTTGCCTGGGACTGCTACCGCCGCTTTGTGCAGATGTACGGTGACGTGGTGATGGGCGTACAGAAGCAGGAGGGCGAGGATTTGGAGCCCTTCGAGAGCATCATCCACAAGATTAAGGAGGAGCGCTACGGCAAGGACATTGCCGACTCCGAACTGACTGCCGACGACAGCCGCGAGCTGGTGCGCCGCTTCAAGACCCTGGTGCTGACCCGCAGCGGTCGCAACTTCCCCTCCGACCCGTGGGAGCAGCTGCAGGGTGCCATCGGTGCTGTGTTCGGCTCCTGGAACAACGAGCGCGCCATCACCTACCGCCAGAAATACGGTATTCCCAGCGAGTGGGGTACTGCTGTGAACGTGCAGTGCATGGTGTTCGGCAACACGAGCGATGAGTCCGGCTCCGGTGTGGCTTTCACCCGCAACCCCGCCAGCGGTAAGAACGAGTTCTACGGCGAGTTCCTCATGAATGCTCAGGGTGAGGACGTGGTAGCCGGTGTGCGTACCCCCGACCCCGTGGCTCGCCTGGCCGAGGTCATGCCCAGCGCCTACGCCGAGCTCTGCGATATTCGCAAGACCCTCGAGAACCACTTCCGCGACATGCAGGACTTCGAGTTCACCATTCAGGACCGCAAGGTTTACATGCTGCAGACCCGCAACGGCAAGCGCACCGGCATCGCAGCTTTCCGTATTGCCTGCGACATGGAGAAGGAGGGGCTCATCGACTGGCAGACAGCTGTTAAGCGCATTCCCGCCGATCAGGTGGACCAGGTGCTCGCCCCGGTGTTCGACAGCGATGCCGTGAGCAAGGTACAGCCCATCACCCGCGGTCTGAACGCCGGTCCGGGTGCTGCCTCCGGCCGCATTTGCCTGAACGCCGCCCGCTGCGAGGAGGCCCACAAGCGCGGTGAAAAGGTTCTGCTGGTACGCCTGGAGACCTCCCCCGAGGACCTGCGCGGCATGATTGCAGCCGAGGGTATTCTGACAGCCCGCGGCGGTCTTTCCAGCCACGCTGCCCTGGTAGCCCGCCAGATGGGTAAGGTATGCGTATGCGGCGCCGGTGAGATGGAGATTGACTACCACAACCGCACCGTGACCATCGCCGGCAAGGTGTACAAGGAGGGCGATTACCTGTCCCTCGACGGCACCGGCGGCTATGTGTACGCCGGCAAGATGCCCACCGCCCCCTCCGAGGTCATTCAGGTACTCATCCGCAAGACCCTCAAGCCCGAGGAGAGCCACACCTACCGCGACTTCGCCCGTGTGATGGAGTGGTGCAGCCGCGCTACCAAGCTGGGCGTGCGCACCAATGCCGACTCCCCCGACCAGGTGGAGGCCGCCATCGCCTTCGGCGCTCAGGGTATCGGTCTGTGCCGTACCGAGCACATGTTCTTCGGCGGCAACCGCATTGACTTCATGCGTCGCATGATCCTTGCCACGCACGAGGAGGACAGCCGCGAGGCCGTGGCCAACCTGCTGCCCTTCCAGAAGAGCGACTTCAAGGGCATCTTCAAGGCACTGGCCGGCAAGCCCGGCACCATTCGCCTGCTCGACCCGCCCCTGCACGAGTTCCTGCCCACCACCAAGGAGCAGCAGCTCGACCTTGCCAAGAAGTTCAATATACCGGTGGAAGTTATCATTCGCCGCGTGGGTGAACTGCACGAGTTCAACCCCATGCTCGGCCACCGTGGCTGCCGCCTGGGTATCGCCCACCCCGAAATCACCGAAATGCAGGCTCGAGCCATTATCGAGGCCGCTATCGAGGTGCAGGAGGAAACCGGCTACGACGTACGCCCCGAAATCATGGTTCCGCTCGTATCCTTCAAGCGCGAGCTCGACCTGCAGAAGGAAGTCATCGACAAGGTGGCTGAGCAGGTGTTCCGCGAGAAGGGCCGTCGCGTATCCTACAAGGTGGGTACCATGATTGAGATTCCCCGCGCCTGCGTAACGGCAGATGAGATTGCCGAGACCGCCGAGTTCTTCTCCTTCGGTACCAATGACCTCACCCAGACCGGTCTGGGCATGAGCCGCGACGACTCCGGCTCCTTCCTGCCCAACTACCGCAACCTGGAGATTGTGAAGGCCAACGTCTTCGCCAGCATTGACCAGGAGGGCGTAGGCAAGCTCATGAAGATTGCCGCCGACCTGGGGCGCAGCACCCGCCCGAACATCAAGCTGGGTATCTGCGGTGAGCACGGCGGTGACCCCGCCTCGGTGAAGTTCTGCCACAAGCTCGGTCTGGACTACGTTTCCTGCTCTCCCTACCGCGTGCCCACTGCACGTCTGGCAGCCGCTCAGGCAGCGCTGGCCGAGCAGTCATAAAAATAAGCCACCATACATCACTCATCCGCCCGCAGTCACCTGATTGCGGGCGGATGTTTTTTATATGATGATAGACTTTCGCTATTCCTATCTTATCAATAGGAAGAAAAAATAACGCTTTTCTGAAAAAAAACATTATTTTTTTGAAAAATGAGAAAAAAAGGCTTGACGGTATGACACAAAATCAATATACTGCGGCACCCCAAAACGGTCTCTCCAATATGTCATGAAACAGCATGATGTACGACCCGGGAATCACTCTTAAACTCACATAAAACATCATGAAGAAATTTACTCTCGCCCTTGCCGCTGCCACTCTGGGCCTGCTCGCTAGCTGCCAGCAGACTACAGAGCTGATTCGTGACCGTCACCTCACCAAGCCGATTTCTGTTGACCGCGATGACGTGCAGCTGGTAGTAGGCCGTGCCCGTGGTACTTCCACCTCCTTCCGTCTTCTTGGCTTCCTTCCCCTGTGGCTTCCGCCGAGTGAGTCCGACGCTCTTGATGCTATGTATGAGTACTGCCGCGAGCGCGGTGAGGCCCCCGAAGGTCGCGCCCGCACTTTTGCCAACACCAACATCGAGCGCCGCTCTAACTACTTCATCCTCTTCAGCTTCCCGCAGATTTGCGCTACCGGCGACCTCGTAGAGTTCACCGGTAAGGGTGATAGCGATGAGTCCAACAAGCAGCAGCAGCAGAACGTCATCAATATCAACAATAACAACAACAATAACTAATTTTTCCTTTTCGGCGGTACAGTCAATGACTGTACCGCCTTTTTTTGTACCATGAAAAAGCACCTCATACTTGCAACCTCGCTGCTGAGCCTGGTGTCCTGCAGCTCTACGCCGGATGGGATAGATGAAGACGCTCTTGCCCCCTACAGCCTGATATCCCGCACACTGCAGTGCAATACCGGTCGCGGTCTGGGAGTCAGCAGCTACAGTGGCAATAATACCTGCCTGTATTACGAGTTTGAAGGCGCAGATGATAATGACGCCATGGGGTTCTACCAGCGCGTCAGTGAGGTGCAGGCACATGCCATCATACGCAGCAATGATAAGTACGAGGTCGAGTACATTCTCACCTTTACCAGACCGGATGGTGGCACCGTGGAAGAATTACACACGCAGAATAACCAGACGGTAACTTACAAGGGCACCTTCACCCTTCAATAAGAACAAAGGCCCACCAACGCGCTGCAAAAGATAGAATAAAATGCGTTTGAATAATTAGAGAGAGCTATTTGATGGCAGAATTGGAGCTTGTCCACCTATCCCCAAGGCTGTTGAAAAGTTGGATTTTGAATTTTGGATTTTGGATATTCAAGTTAGGCGGGCTTTCGCCCGCGGATATGCGTAGCTTATTCCACCGCTACTGCCTTGAGCTTTCAGGCGCGGGCGGCAGCTTATGCTGAGCTTTGCTATCTATGCGCCGTAAGGCGCGAAACTCTCAAATTCGTATGTCGGAA
>JAZSEM010000018.1:0-8460 GCA_045531695.1 Akkermansia sp. | reverse complement strand
TGGTTAAGACGTTCTAAAGGATCTCCTAAAGTACTAATTCTTTCTAATTTAAACTCCTCATCAAAGAACCCGGGAAAGCGCATAACTCTATTATACCATACCCTTTAGATAAAATAAAGAGTTTTTAGAGATTCCCAAATTACAAGTTTCGATAGACAAGTTGGCATGTTCCGCGGCTTACGCTGCAAGGGGCAGCCCAATTTTACACCTTGTAAATTGTAGATAAACATCGATTTATCCAGCTCCGGCGGGACAGCGATGGTTAGAAAATTGCCGATTATCTAATAATTGTAAATGAAAAGCTTGCAGGCGAACATGACTTGGTGTACACTGGCGGGGTTGAATAGATTTTTTTCGCCATGAAGATTTCCCTGTATTGCATCAGCATGGGAGTGTTACTGTTCGGAGGAGTGCTCCCGGCGGGGGCACAACAAACAGCAACGGTAAGCCAACCGGGCGCCGGTGCTCTGAAATCCCCCGATAGGGTGTGCCAACAACTGGCCGCAGACATAGCAAAGGCCGTACCGAACCCCACCCCGAAACAGATAAGCGCATTCCTGAAGAAACCGGAGAACCTGCGGGCCCTCATTATGTACCACATAGCCCGGGCGGAATCCGACTCCCGGGAGGGCTACAAGCGCCACAATGAATCCCTCAAATCGCAGGTGCAGAACAAAAAGCAGGAAATCGAGCGCCTGGAAAACGAGGTCAAATACAAGAAGGGACCCGAGAAAAAGCACACGGAGTTCCTGCTGAGCAATGCCCGTCGCGACCTGAAATCCCTTACACGCGAGAGCGCCTACCCTGCTGACCTCAGTAAGTGCGGCAAGGTGCTCAGTGCCATCATGAGCGATGCAGAGTGGATGGAGCAGATTGCCTTCTCGGGAGAAATGCACAACTTCACCCGCGTGGTGCAGATGATAAGTGCTATTGCCGAAGCCGACCCCGCCGCGCTGAAAAAGGGTGTGGAGCGCGATACCACCACCGCCGTAGCACTGGAATATGCCCGCAAGGGTGCACAGGTCATAGCCGCCGTGGAGCGTGCACAGTATTTCCTGAAATACTGGCGTCAGGGACGGCTCAATACTGTATACGACAAGCTGCCCATGCACCACCGCCGTGTGGTCTGCGGGTGGAAACACGACCACTCCTCGGGCACGACCAAGGCCTTTGAATGGGCGCTGGACAACGTACACGTGCCCGACTGGCAATACCCGGCGAGTTGCTGGCGCTGCGGTTACATACTCAACAACGTATATGGGGACAGCGTACAAGGTTCCTGGTACTATGCGCCGTGGGCGGGTGTGGCGACAGACAACCACATGTGGCTGACCAAGAATGTGGGTGGCGTGTGCGGCGGACTGTCGCACTTCGGTGCGGCCTCGGCCTGTGCGAACGGGGTGCCGGCACTGACCTCGGGTGAGCCGGGGCACTGTTCCTACATTGTACTCGTGGACGGCAAGTGGACCCCGGCCTACTCGATGAGCTGGGAGCGCGGGCTGCACTGGATTCCCTGGAGCAACAACTGGACTTACAGCGCCCTGCACCTGACAGATGACCTGTACGACGCTCAGAACACAGCCCGTACCTGCATATCCCAGGCCTGCCGTGTGCTGGCGCAGGTGTATCAGGATACCCAACAGCCCGAGAAAGCCCGTACCTGCTACGAGCACTCAGCCAAGGCCGCGCCGCTCAACTACCCGATGTGGCGCGAGTACGCTGCTTTCCTGGCAGATAAGATGCCCCGGGACACTGCAGCCTGGAAGGAACTTAACCGTCTGCTCTGCAAGGGGATGGCAAGCCGCTACCCCGAACAGGCCGCCGAGCTCATGCGCCGGTGTGTGTATGATGGATTGGCTGCCTGCGGTTTGTCGGCCGATGAACTGATTGAGGCCTGCGCCCTGTTCTGGCAATATGCCGACAAAATGGGCCCGGATCGCTGGCGGATAGAGGACTTCACCGACAACCAGCTCAACATGTGCAGGAAGGCCGATGGCAACAGCGAACAGGCCGCCATTAAACTCTACACCCGTGTGCTGGCCGTTGCCGCCCCGCACGATGACTACTCGGGCACTATGATGGCCTGGGGGAACAGAATATCGGAATCCCTCAGCGAGAGCGCTCGCAAGCAGCTCACCGAATCGATGCTGAGCGTACTCGGTAACGGGAAATCCACCACTGCCGCCCAACGCGCCAAACTGCTGGGCGGTCTGCTGCTCGCAGCCGAGCGCGCACGCGATACCGAGACTTTTTACGCCATCACTCAGATGATAGACCCCGGCGAGATTCACGGAACCGCCGCCATTCCTGAGTTCCGCTCCTTCCCGGGCAAGCTGGTGTCGGAGGGCGGTCTGCCCTTTGCCAGTTCCACCAGCGAGTGGGATTGGCCGCACACCCACTCCGGCCTGCTCACCAAACAGGGCGGGCGAGTGCACACAGCTCGTGAGAACGACCCGTGGATTGCCGTCAAGCTGCCCAGGCATGCCTATATCACCGGTGTTGTTTTTGCCGGCACGAATGAGTGGAGCCTGATTCACCGGTTCCGCCCGATGAAGATTCAGGTATCGGACACCGGGCGCGATGACGACTGGCACGATGTCGGTGCCCCCATACCAAGCACCGGCAACTATATCAACACCTTCGACCTGCAGAACGAACGCCCCAAGGCCCTCTATGTGCGCGTGCTGCGCCCCGGTGGCCCCGAGGTGTTCCACGCCAACGGTCTTTATGTATTTGGTGAACCCGCCGCCTGATGAACCCCTGACCTTAACCGAACATTATGTTGAAACAGCTTACCGTTACCCTGTTGCTGGCCTCGCTGAGTTCCCTGAGTCTGCCTGTGCAGGCCGCGCAGCAATTTACCGATTACGAATCTGCGAAAGCCCAGGCGACCTCCACAGGGTACATTGTCTTCATTTACCCGGCGGGCTGGGATCGATACAGCGAGAAAATCTGCCGCGAACTGATAGCCGATGCCGGAGTACGTCAGGCCGCGGGAGATGCCGCCCTGCTGCTGGCCCCCATTTACCAGAACCGCAACGACGCCAACAACGCTGAAGCCCAAAAGGCAATGGGAGCACTCGCGTACCCGGGCGATATGTCCGACATCTCTTACCCTGCTATCGTGTTCTACGAACAGGGTGGCCGCCAATACTCCACCATACATGGCAGGGAACTCATGAGCGCCGATGCCGCTCAGGTGGCAGAGCTTATACGGCAGCGGCTGTCCGCCAAAAAGGAGCAGGATTCCCTGCTCAGTCGTGCCAATGCTGCCACCGACCCCGCCGAGAAAGCCCGTTACCTGCTCGAGTCTACCCGAGTGAGCGGACCGGAGTGGCCCAATGGTCTGAAACAAGCCATGCAGCAGGCCGACCCCGGCGATAAGAGCGGGTACCTGGCCGTGCTCGACTTCGGCTTCGCCCCACAGGAGAATGAGGCAATGGAGGACTTCCTTAAACGGTTGGATGCCGTGCTCGATAACCCACGCTATACCGAAGGGCAGAAACAACGTGCCTGCGCCGCCGCCATCGGCCACATACGCCGCAGCCTGGGCACACGTGCCGGTGGTTCGCTGATTACGAAGTACGCTACCATCATGCACAAACTCGATCCCGACTCCCCCCTGGGGCTGTCGGCCCCGGTTGTCATGCGCGACTGGGTGCAGGAGTACCGCTACGGTCAGGGCTGGAGCCCCGAAGTGCTACCCGGCAACGATACCCCCTTGCTCATGCTCGATGTCCCCATCAATAAGCCCGGTATCTATACTGTGACCTTCAAAATCGTGACCGGGCGAGATGCCGTGCAAGTCAAAAAACTGCGCCTGATGGACGGCTCGCGTTGCATTGTCGAGGACAACACGCCCCGCGATATCACCTGGTCTGCAACCCGGCAGAGCTACATCCTCGTCGTGAAAAAAGCCCTCAAAAATCCCGCCCTCGAAATCACTTACGGCAATGCCCCCGACAAGCGCAGCACCTGGGGAGAAATTACCGTGAATAAGAATTAGGTGAAGGATAGACAAGTCAATAGGTTCCGCACCTGACGGGTGCAAGGGCGGTAGGAGACTTCGAGTATCGCATACGTCCGGGTATGTGCTGTGACCGGCCGCCAAGCTCACTTGACTTGTCTATCACAACTTGTAACTTGGGGACCTCTAAAAACCAGACATTCCTTCCGGCGACTCGGCGCTCACTCCGCAAATTGGTAATTACCCGCGAGCGAAGGTGCCTGCCTCGGCGTCTTGGGTGGGCGTATCAACGAGAAGCCCCCAGGCGGGCCGAAGACGGGAGCCTAACCCAGAGCCCGCGCAGCGGGCGACAGAACATTAGCCCCGGGGAAGCGAGCATAAGCGACCGCACCCCGGGGAGGGAACGTAAAGAAATGAGAACCCCGCAGACTTGCGGGGTGACAGAGGGGCTTTGCTTAAGAATACACTGATGATGAGCGCATTAACGGGTAACAATTATATAAAAATCGTATGCGGTTGTAACACGCTTTTCTGTCGCCCCGCACGTTTGCGGGGCTCTGATTATTTTTTTCTCATTACCCAGAGCTGCGCGAGCCTTCGCTCGCTTGCTCTGGGCTAATTCTCTGTCGCCCGCACAAGTGCGGGCTTTTGAATTCCGCTCACCTTCGGTTTGCCATACAGCTCGGCAATTTTCTCTCGATTTGCAATATTCAAAAATGTGAATTATTTTGCTTTTTTGAACTTATTGATTGCCATGACAGATTTTTTTTGATAAAATCCCCGCGTGAGCGTGTCTGAATAACAGACAGATTTAACAAACCATAGCTATGACGACAAAAACCATACTCATAACAGCCATGTGCGCCCTGGCAGGGCTCAACATGTTGCAGGCAGAGGAGACGGCAGTAGCCGTAGCTGCAAAGCAGGAGGCAGTGTGCAGTGCATTGGCTCACCCCTATTTTCAGGATAAACCCTACCCTGCCTGGTCGCAGATGACCGCAAAGCAGGGCTTGGCAGATACACGAGTCGGTGTGCAGAAGGCTCGTGAGCGAATTGCTGCCATCTGCCGTATTCAGCCGCAGGAGGCTACCTTCGAGAACACCTTTCTGGCGCTGAGCCTGGCTGCCGATGAGCTGAGCCAGACCCAGGGCTACATGCACCACCTGTCCTCTGTGATGGACAATGAGGAACTTCGCGCCGCTCAGGAGGAGCTTATTCCCGAGCTGACGGCATTCGACGCCGAGATTACCGCCAACCCGCAGCTCTGGGCTGTGATTAAGAGTGCCGCCACCCAGCCTTGGGTGAAGGAGCTCACGCCTGCTCAGCAGCGCTTTGTGCAGCAGACTGTCGATGGATTTGTGGACGGCGGCGCAGACCTTCCCGCCGACAAGAAAGCCCGCAAGGCCGAGATTGAGCAGGAGCTCTCTCAGCTGACCCATAAGTTCGCCAAGAATGTGCTCGACTCGACCAACGCCTGGAAATTGCTCATAGTTGATAAAACTCAGCTGGCAGGCATGAGCGAAGACTGGATGAACAAGGCCCGTGCCGAGGCCGAGGAACGTGGCTTCGGCAGCGAGGAGAACCCCTGCTGGATGGTGACCTTGGATTACGAGAGCGTGGGTACCTTGCTGCGCGATTGTGATGTCGAGTCCACCCGCAAAATGTGCTGGGAGGGCCAGTGCACCGTGGGTGCAGTCGGCGAGTGGGACAACGAGCCTATCGTTGCCCGCGTGATGGAACTGCGCCGTGAGCTCGCAGAGCTGCTCGGCTTCAAGTCTTATGCTGACTTGACCACCCACCGCCGCATGGTGGGCGGTGGCGAGAACGCCATGAACTTTATCGACGGTATGGCCGAGAAAGTATTGCCGGCGTTCCGCGCCGAGGTACAGCAGGTGCTTGATTTCATCTCCGAGAAGGAGGGGCGCTACGTCACTTTCATTGACCCCTGGGATCGCCGCTATTACCTCAAGAAGATGTCCGAGCAGATGTACAACTTCGACTCCGAGGAACTGCGCCCCTACCACAAAGCAGACAATGTTATCAACGGTATGTTCGCCATCTACAGCCACCTGCTTGGTGTGGACTACAGCGAGCTGCCGACTGTCTGTCTGCAGAAGGGCGAGCCCTGCCCCGAGGGCTATGTGGAGGTATGGCACCCCGAGGTTAAGGTGTTCAAGGTAACAGACCGCAAGACAGGCGCCCACCTCGGCTCTTTCTACGTCGACCTGTTCCCCCGCGCCAGTAAGCGCGCCGGTGCCTGGGTCATGCCCCTGCGCTACGGTGCTGCCGGCAAGGACGGCGCCCCGCACGAGCCGCACCTGGCTGCTCTGGTGGGCAATCTGACCACTCCCACCGAGGACAAGCCCGCTCTCTTCTCGCACTATGATGTAGAGACCCTCTTCCACGAGTTCGGGCACATGATGCACGCCATGCTGGGCGACACCGAGCTGCAGGCACACTGCGGTACCAGCGTGGCCTGGGACTTTGTGGAGCTGCCCAGTCAGCTCTTCGAGAACTGGACCTGGTACCCCGAGGGTATCGCTCAGTACGCCTTCCACTACGAGACCGGCGAGCCCATGCCCGCTGAGCTGGTGGAAAAACTGCAGCGCAGCCGCTATTTCCTGCCCGCTATTGACACCATGGGCCAGCTCTGCCTGGGTAAGCTCGATATGGAGATGCACGTGAACTACAATGAGAAGTTCAAGGGTAAGCCCTTGGATTTGGCATCGGCTCAGTTGCTCGACCCGTGGACCATCCCCTATTCCCGGACCGCTCCTTCCATCATGCGCCACCTCACCCACTGCATCAACGGCGGTTACTCTGCCGGCTATTACTCCTACAAGTGGGCCGAGGTGCTCTCGGCAGATGCCTTCACCCGCTTTAAGAAGGAAGGTCTGCTGAACGCCGCTACCGGTGCCGACTTCCGCGAGGCCGTGCTCAGCAAGGGTGATAGCAAGCCCGCAGGCGAGGTTTACCGCGACTTCATGGGGCGTGACCCCAACCCCGATGCCCTGCTGCAGGCTCAGGGTTTGATGAAGTAAAAGTCAAATAACGAACATCCGGGGTACGGTTTATCGTTCCTCGGATGTTTGCTTTCCGGCATGAAGGTCTACTATCTCATACTTGCGGTGCTGCTCCTGTGTGTCGGGGCGTATTGTTGCCGTGAGTGGCGCGAGGATAAGATATTGCGCCAAGGTCGAGCCCGCTGCGAGTTTTAGTCCGCAAGCTCCGGCGCTGATTTCTTTTTGCCGTCGGCACAGACGACCAGTGTAACGGCCAGCAGCACAATGACTATCCCCACGGCTGCCCGCAGGGTCAATTGCTCGCCGAAGCAGGCAATGCCCAGCATGACAGCTGTCAGTGGCTCCAGTGCTCCCAATATCGAGGTCTGAGTGGGGCCGATGCGACGAATCGCCATGGTTGTGAGCAGGAAGGAGAGCAGAGACGGGAAAATGGCCAGTCCCACCGCATTGCCGACTGCCCGCAGGCTCGGCAGCATTTGCAGGTCGTAGCCACCACGCAGCACCACCAGAAAGACCGGCAGGGTGAATACCATGGCGTAGAAGGTCAGCTTGCCCGCCGATAGCTCACGCAGAGCAGATTTTCGCACAATGATGAAGTAAATGGCATAGATAAGGGCGGCCAGCGTGAGGTATATCAGCCCTTCGGCACATATTCTGGCGCCGCTACCCGGGCAGCAGGTCAGCGCAACTCCTCCCAGTGCTGTCACAATACCCACCATCGTGCCGCCTGAGGGGCGTTCGCGGTACAACCCCCACATCAACAGCGCAACCATGATGGGGTAAATGAAGATGAGTGTGGCACCGATGCCGGAATCCATGATTCGGAAACTCATGAACCACAGAAAACAGGTGCTCGCCAGCAGCAGTCCTACCAGTGCCGTGAGCAGCAGGTAGCGGCGCTCTAAGCGCAGGCTCTCACCTCGCACCTTCAACAGGCAGCCCATCAGCACACTGCCCAGTGCGAAGCGGTAGAACAGCACGCTCAGCGGCTCTATGCCCTCGCCATACAGCGGTATGCCGAAATACGGGTTCATGCCAAAGGCCACTGCCCCCAGTGCTGCGCACGTAATCCCGATTGCTCTCCTGTTATTCATGCGCCGCGTAGTATGCACCCGAGAGCGGTTATTTGCAAGGACAATTTGCGATTTACATGCTCACAGCTCGGAAAATTGGAGTTTGTAGGGGGGATAACTTGTGAGCGACCTGCCTTGGCGTACAGGGTGGGCGTATCGTCGACAACCGAAGACGAATTGCCGGTTGATTGGGAGCACTACTTATCCCTAAAACTTGGAAAAGTGTCAATTTTATCAGTGAATTTGCTTGGAAAAGTCATTGCCATCCCATAAATCGTGTAGGAAACAGTAAGATTGGGGTGCTGATGACTACAAAAAACACCAGATGACAAAAATGGTGTTTTGGAATTGCCCGATTACAACTCATAATCGGTGTGTGAAAAAACAAAAACAAAAC
>JAZSEM010000004.1:0-6381 GCA_045531695.1 Akkermansia sp. | reverse complement strand
GCCGCCCTCAGGGCTCATGTTCTTTTTGTACTCGCTGCAGGGGCTTACGCCCCTGCCTATTGAGCTACCGCCCTCGTACCTCGGGCTTTTGAATTCCGCTCACCTTCGGTTCGCCATTCAGCTCTACAAATTGGAGCTTGTCTATCCATTTACAATCTACAATCTACAATTTACAAAGTGTTGAGCTAGGCGGGCTTTCGCCCGCGGATATGCGTGTCTATCCCACCGTTCACGCCCCGCGCTTTCAGGCGCGGGCGGCGGTAAGTCTGATTCCGGCTTCGCTTATCACAGGCGTAAGCCTGCATTCTCCTACATTGTAGATTGTAAATGGTAGATTGTAGATTCGCCTCGGCAAATTGCTTTTTGGCGAGCCGAGCCCACGGAACTTATATCAGGCTCGACCGGCGAGCCTGAAAAGGGCTTTGTAAGCCTGAGGGTGGTTGAGGGCAGCGGCTTTGCGGTACCAGTAGGCCGCCAGTTCGGAGCTGCGTGGGGCACCTAGGCCGAGTTCAAAACATTCGCCCAGTCGGTAGGTGGCAGATATATGCCCGGCCAGAGCTGCACGCTCCAGGCAGGACACGCCGCCGGAGGGGTCTTTGCTGCAGCCTATACCCTTGAGGTAGCACTTGCCCAGCTGGTAGAGGGCGTCTGTGCTGCCGGCCTGCGCTGCGAGGTCGAGCAGGGCGACGGCGGCCTCGTAATCACGTGCGCAGCCACGCCCGCGCATCAGGCGCTTGGCTTGGTGCAGGTAATCGGCGGCGCAGTCGGACGCCGGGCTGGGGGGCTGAGTGTTCATGACAGGGGGCTCAGGTCGGTTCCGTCGGGCAGTTCGGCCAGTTTAATGCGCCCCGATGCTCCGTGGGCAATGCTGACGGCACTTTTCGGCAGGCCCAGCACCTTGGCGAGGTAGGTCTCGATTTCCTTGTTGGCCTTGCCATCGATAGGGGGTGCGGCAATTTTGAGCTTGAGTACACGTCCCACCTGGGGGTAATCGTCTTCCCAGCCCAGAACTTCATTTTTACGGGCGCCGGGGGTTACTTTGAGGGCGAGTTTCATGATATTTCAGAATTGTTGTTGTGCAGCAGGGCGGCCACGACAGGTTGGCGGGACAGGGTCTTGCCGCAGGCCGCAGCAGTGGCTGCCGTGGGCAGATCGCGTGTGGTGTGTATGCCTTCGGTGAGCAGGAAGGGCAGCAGCAGCACATGCTTGGCCTGCATGCGACTGAGCACATCTGCGGCCTCGGGCTGCTGGCTGAAGTAACCCAGTGCTACCTCGGTGCCGGGCAGGAGTTCACGCAGGCGGCGACAGAACAGGGCCGGCTCGGGCGGGGGCTCGGTCAGGGTGGAACCGTGGGCGACGACCAGCACGCCGGTATTTGCGCTGAGCTGTGGGCGCAGGTGGGCGGCAGCGGCTTTTGCCAGCCAGGGGGAGGCCCCCAGTACGGGCTGGTAGTACAGATTGGGCTCGGTGTGCCCCTGCGCAGCATAGGCTGCCTGTAGCTCGCTCTCGAGCTTGGCGCCGCTGGAGTGCCCGCTGAGCATGAACATGGGGTACACCAGCACGGGGGCGTCGGCAGGGGGTAGCTCAGCCTGACCCAGATTGCCCAGGTGGCAGCGGTACACGCGGGCGGAGGGCATGCGTATGCCCGGGGGATTGAGGGAAAGCCCCTTTTCATTATAGCTCACCACTAGGTAGTAGCGACGCCAACGGCGGTGGCGGAAGTAAAGGATGACACCCGTGCCGATGACGGCGGCCTGAGCCAGTGCAAAGTGCAGGTAGATGAGGTCGCGCAGGTGGTCGGCGCGCTCCTGCGGTAGGGCGGGTGAGGTCAATTCACGGCCACAGTATACAGAACCTACCAGAGCACTGATGAACATCAGCGCGCAGACTGTCAGCAGCAGGGGAATGAGGTGGCGTCGCATGGGGGAAGGGGGCTTCTCTCTGTAAAGCGGGCGCGGCTGAGTGCCGCGCCCGGGAATAAGTGTGTTGTTGTTTCTCTTTTACCGCGCAGCATCAGGCGGTGGTCTCCTCGGTCTTTTGCAGCTCGTCACGCAGGCTGTGCTTCTTGTCGAAGGCCAGCACCACGGGGGAGGCAATGAAGATGGAGGAGTAGGTACCAACGAAGATACCCAGCAGCATGGCGACGGAGAAGTCCTTCATGGCGGGACCGCCGAGGGCGATGAGCGAAATCAGCACGGCAATCGTCGAGCCCGAGGTCAGCAGGGTACGGGAAAGCGTGGAGTTGATGGCTTCGTTCATGATGTCCTTCAGGTCTTCATTCGGCTCGGCCAAGCGCAGGCGCTCGCGGATTCGGTCGAAGATAACGATGGTGTCGTTAATGGAGTAACCGGCAACCGTCAGGAAGGCACCGATGTGGATGATGCTCAGCTCGGTTCCCAGCAGCACCACCAGAGCAATGATGGCCGCTACGTCGTGGAAAGTCGAAATGAGCGCACCCATGGCGAAACTCCATTCGAAGCGGATGGCCAGGTAGAGCGTGATGCCCAGCATACCGGCCAGCAGTGCCCAGCAGGCCGTGCGGAAGAAGGCGCTGCCCAGGGAGGAGCTCACGTCCTCAATGGAGGCGGCGGGGAGTTCCTTCATGCCGGGAATGTCCCTACGCAGGGCTGCGTCGATCTGAGCGGCCTCCTCCTTGGTGGCTACGCGAATCTTGATGTTGCGGTCGGTGGCGTTGGCGAACTGCTGTACGGTGGGCTGCTTGGAGAGCTTCATGGCGTAGACGGCCTCTTCTGCCTTCTTGTAATCCACCTCAGCATCGCCGGGAATGACGTAGGTGATGGTGGAGCCACCGGTGAAGTCGATACCCAGAGCCTTGTCGCCACGCACGAATACGCCGTAGAGGGTGGCGGCTGCAATGGCTGCGACGGATACCCAGGCGCAGACCTTGCGGTACTTCATGAAGTCGAATACCTTGCCCTCGAGCGGAGCCTTGGCAAAGTTGGCGTTCTTCAGCAGACCCAGACGCTCCATCCAGAAGTAGAGCACGCGGGTTACAGTCACAGCACCGATAAGGGAGGTGATGATACCCACGCTCGTGGTCACGGCGAAGCCCTTAATGGAACCACTGGCCAGCCAGAACAGAATCACGGCGGTGATAAGGGAGGTGATGTTGGAGTCCCAAATGGCGGAGAATGCCTTCTCGTATGCCGTGCGCAGGCAGATGATGAAGGGCTTGCCCAGAGCTTTTTCCTCGCGCATACGCTCGTTGATGAGCACGTTGGCGTCCACCGCCATACCCATGGTCAGCACGATACCGGCAATACCCGGCAGGGTCAGCACGAAGCCGAACAAGCTCATGAGACCAATCAGCGCAAGGGCGTTGAAGCTCAGACCCACCATGGCCACGATACCCGATGTGCGGTAGTACCAGTAACAGAAGACGAAGATACCCAGCATGCCGATGATGCCCGAGAAGATACCCTGCTCAAGAGCACTCTGACCGAGCTGGGCGGATACATCCTTGCGGCCCTCTACCTTCAGGTCGCTGGAAAGGGGGTTGGCGAGAGCCTTCGAGATATCCTCGGGCTCGCCCTTGCCGTTCAGGCCGGAGATGGAGAAGTCCTTGCTCAGTACGCTCTGCACGACGGGGGCGCACTTCACCTGACTGTTGAGCACCACGGCCAGCAGGTCACGACCCAGGGACATACCGCCCGTCAGCTTGGTCATGCGGCTGGCACCCTCGCGGTTGAGGGTTACGTTTACATAGCCCTTACGGGTGTAGTCGGGGTGGGAGGCCGATACGTGCTCACCGGTGATGTAAACACCCTGCTGCATGGCAGCGTGGGGCTTCTGTACAACATAGTAGCGGATTTCCTGATTGCCCTGCTTGTCGAGGATGGGCTCGGAGGTCTTCTCGTCCACCAGCGGCTGGGGCAGAATCATGTAGTCGCCCAGACCCAGACGGGCAGGGATGCGGGGCAGCATGGGGGCGCGGGCGGTGGTGTTGCCGCCGGCCAGCTCCTTCTTGTAGGCTACAAGCTTCTCTTCGTATTTGACGAGCCCCTCCTGAATTTCGGGGTCGGCCAGCACACTGCCGTAGTTCGGGTATACAGCCAGCAGCTCCAGCTTAGCCATCTTGGTGAGCATTTTCACCATGGCGTCAATCTTCTCCTTGTTCTTAGCCTCATCCTTGCTGTCCTGCTGGGGAATCTGGATGAGAATCTTGTTGTTGGAGTGCAGAATCTGAACTTCACTGGTACCGGTGGAGTTGAGTCGCTCACCCAGAATGGCGCAGGCCTGCTCCATGTCCTCTTCGGTGGGGGGCACGGTGTTGCCGTTATCGTCCATCTTGGGCTGTACTTCGAGCGTGAGCTCCACACCGCCCTTAATGTCGATACCGTACTGCATGCCGTTCACAAACAGGGAGAGCAGCGAGAAGGCAGACAGACCGATGATGAAGAATGTACCGGCGTTGCGTTTTGCTTTATCATTCTCTGACGCCAGATACCAGAAGAAGAGCACCAATAGCAGAATACCCGTTGCAAAATAGAAGAACGGGGACCCGGTGATTGCTGTGAGAAACTGTGGCATGTTTTTGAGTGCTTGAAGTTTAACCGCCTTATTGTGCCACGTTTTACCCCCACGTCAAGCTCACATCGTGGCAGTTTGCGCAATTCTTGCAAAATAGGAGCCCGCTTTCCGCTGGCAGCAGAAAAATAAATCAGTACTGCTTTTTTGATTGCAGCTTGTATGGAATTGTGATAAATCTAATTCATGAGTTCAAAGACAATAGCCTTCCGCTGTCCCGTAGCGCTGATGCAGCGCGTGGATGCAGTGGCTGCGGCGCTGGGTACCACACGCTCGGCAGTTGTGCTCGAGGCTATCCGTCTGCTCTCACGAGAGGTGCGCTCCCGTGGCGGTTATCTTGTGCCCCCGTACGAGGGCGAGGATATACTGGCGTCGTTGCAGCGCAGCGATACGCTACAGAATGAGGCTCCCGAGGAGCCCTGAATCCCCGCAAACCATATAAAACCATGAAAATAATGAATCGAATTGCTCTCCTGCTGGCTGCTGCGGTTGCTCCCGCTCTCGCCCTGCCGGAGGTCGCCACCATGGATGAGGCAAAGGCCGCTGCTCAGGCTGCCGGTTGCAACATATTTGTAGACTTTACAGGTACGGACTGGTGCACTGCCTGCATTCACCTTCGTACCAAAATTGTGGAGAGCCCGGAGTTCGAGGCTGCTCTGGGGGATAAGTTTGTGCTGGTGCCCGTGGATTTCCCCCGTTTGCCCGAGCTGGTAGCCGCTATTCCCGATGATGTGAAGCGCGAGCGCGAGGCTCTGCTCACCTCCTTCAAAATCGAGGGTCTGCCCGGCGTGGTGCTGATGGATGCCAAGGGCCTGCCCTTCGAGGTGATTCACGGTACTCGCCCCAAGCCTGCTGACTATATTCCGCTGGTTCAGGCCGGTCTCGACAAGCTCGCCGCTCGAGATGCCGCCCTCGCTGCCGCCGCCGGTAAGACCGGGCTGGAGCGCGCCAAGGCTCTGGATGCTGCTCTGAAAACTCTTCCCGAGGTTTGCCGCGACAAATACAAGGATATCATCGCCGAAATCAATGCGCTTGACCCCGAGAATACGCTTGGTTACAAGAACTTCGGCGATGTGACCCGCGTGCGTATCGCTCAGACGGAGGCCTTTGCGGCCATGTGTGCCGGTTTTGAGGGTAAGTACAAGCCCGAAGAACTGCAGGAAAGTCTGGTCGTGCTCGATAAGTTCCTGGCCAACCCTGACCTCTTGCCCGAGATTCGCCAGATGGCTCTCCGTGTGAAGGGCGATACTTATGGCTTCATGCGTGATATCCCCAAGATGATTGAGGCTTATAAGGCCGCATACGAAGCTGCGCCCGACAGTCGTACCGGTAAGGTGCTCAGAAAGAACCTCGACTATTATGCTGAGATGATGAAGCAGCATCAGAAGTAACTCTGCCGATTTCATTCCATTCAGAAAAGAGCCGCTCCAAACCGGGGTGGCTCTTTTGTGTCGAACTTACGAAGATGTTGTAAATATTGTTTAACTTGGGAAATTTGGTTTTTCTGATGTGGGCATTAGAAAAAATCGTCAAAGAGCAATTTGCCGAGCTGTATGGCGAACCGAAGGTGAGCGGAATTTAATAAGCCCGCACTTGTGCGGGCGGCAGAGCATTAGCCCAGTGCAAGCGAGCGGAAGCTCGCGCAGCTCTGGGTAAAGAGAAAAAATAATCAAAGCCCCGCAGAATTGCGGGGCGACGGAAAAGCGTGTTACAACTGCATGAGGTTATTTATGACCGACTCCTGCTCTTTTGGTTCAAGATCCGTGCATTTCTAAGCAAAACTCCTCTGTCACCCCGCAAGTCTGCGGGGTTCATATTTCTTTTTTCCTACCA
>JAZSEM010000047.1:0-38760 GCA_045531695.1 Akkermansia sp. | reverse complement strand
CCAAACATTTTTACTAGTTATGGCACATAAGAAAGGTCAGGGTTCCGTTCGTAACGGTCGCGATTCCCGCAGCAAGCGCCTCGGCGTGAAGAAGTTCGGTGGCCAGGCTGTTATCGCCGGCAACATCATCGTGCGTCAGCGCGGCACCAAGTTCCACCCCGGCAAGAACGTCGGCATGGGCCGCGACTACACCATCTTCTCCCTTGTTGATGGTCGCGTCTTCTTCGACCGCGAAGGCCGTCGTGTGAACGTCGCCCCCGAGGAGGCCTAAATCGCCTCCTCCCCCATTAACATACAAGTTAGTCTTTTTCATTCAAAAAAGCCGCAGCAACCGCTGCGGCTTTTTTGTTTGTGCTGTGCCATTCGGGCTTGCAAATCGGACTAATTTAGAATAGGATATCAACAGTACAACCTCAACCGCAGTACCTTTCTGTTCTCCATGAAAGAGCTATCACCACAGACCAAGCTTTTCGACAACATCGCCCTCATCATTGAACAGGCGCGTCAACGCGTACGCACAGCCGTCAATACCGCTATGGTATACGCCTACTTTGAAATTGGCCGCCATATCGTGGAACACGAGCAGAAGGGTGACACCCGCGCCGAATACGGCAAGGCTTTGCTGAAGGAGTTGTCGGCTAAGCTCACCGCTCGCTTTGGTGAGGGGTGGGGAAAATCTCATCTGCATAATATTAAACAGTTTTATCTCACCTACTCATTCAAACAACCTGGATTTTCCAAACACTGTCTGGGAAATCCCAAACAAAAGGGCAAACAGTGCCTGCCCTATTCACAATCGAATGAGATTAAGCATTTTGTCCTCTTCAGGAGCCACGACTTTGCCCTTATCCGTATCAAAGATGCAACTACCCACCACACTCAATTTTCTTTCAAAATCCATAATCAACTTTCTGACTTGCCTACCCCACGCTTACTTACATGATAAGTTGTTTACTGAAAAAAGCTTGCTGAAAGAAAGAATTATAGTAAAATAAGCTCAATGGACAATTCGAAGGTAATAGCAAGAGGAGAACGAGCAGCAACGAGTGGATATAACGAACAATACTGCTATTTCGCATCTCAGGTATATAATGCGCTCGTAGAAGGTAATTTTGTAAAACTTCATGCAGCTGACAATAAAAATGGAATCCTAGACGATACATATTATGAACTAAGCAATGAAATCCACGCGTGCCAATTAAAGCATTCAATTTCAAATAATGCTACTATTTCTTTCGCCGATTTTTCAAAACTCCTACCAGACATATGTAATAGTTGGAAACATATAAAAGACGCCCATCATAAAAAAAATGTAATCGCACACTTTATAACCACTAAAACAGCAAGTATAAAAGACATAATATCAGATAAAAAAGAAGAAAAAATCGGTAATTTTAACGACTTTCTCCAGGAAGTAGTACCAGCATTAAAAAACAATACTCAGCCTGATAATAAATGGGCGCATGTTGTCAATAAATTAAGAAATTGTGCAGCGGATATTAGTGATGAGGACTACGCGTCTTTCTGGAATAATTTTGACATTCAAATAGCATACCCCAAAAGCAAACTTACAATATCTGACAATTCTCAAAAGACCAGAGACATTCTTGAAATTTGCCGGCTGATAATTGAACTCGTCTCAGACGAGAACAGGCAAGTTGTATGCGATAAAGAAGAACTAATTCGCCGACTTGGATGGGAAAACAAGTTTAGGACAAAATTTAATCACAATCTGTTCCCTGACAATTTTTATGTGCCAATTCAACAAACTATAAAAAACCTAGAAGACTCCATCAATGAGTTAGAATCTGGTTATGTATTTCTCTTGGGTGCTCCAGGGTCAGGCAAATCAAGTCTCCTTTCATTTTGGAGCAACAATACAACGCACGAAACAAACTCATACTTTGCTTTTGACTTTATCAATCCTTCTTCTCAATCAAATTATTACATTAGAGGTGAAGCAAATACTCTATACCATGATTTAATAGTTAGCTTTAAAGAAAAGGGATATACAGGCGACAATAATGAATTGATGAAAGATGATCTCATTTATCTTAAAAAGTGCTTCAGTAACATAATAAATAAGTTATCTGACAATTATGAAAAGGACAATATAAAAAGAATAATTATCATCGATGGATTAGATCATGTATCTCGCGAATATAGATCAACGGAACATAGCTTTCTTACAGAATTACCATTACCTAATGAATTACCAAGTGGAGTAATTATAATTCTGGGCTCCCAGTTGCAGCAACTAAATGACTTACCACATGAATTAAAAGAGAAAGAAAAAAAAGGGATAAAAATAATCGATATCGCTTCACTATCGAGAGAAGAATACAATCGTCTAATCAAAAACAAATTGGGAGCCAACACACTAAATGAAGATCAGTTAAGGCGCATATACAACATAACTCAAGGACATCCTCTTTACACACAATATGTAATCAATACAATTCGACACGAAGATAATATTGATCATAAAATAAACGAATTGCCAGCATATCAGGATAATATAGAAAGCTATTACAAACATATTTTCGAAAACCAATTCAACAAAAAGCAAAATGATATACTAGGCAAAATCGCGAGAATATACGGCAATATAGATAAATCTTTTTTACAGGAATGGAACATAGACTCCAATGAATTGCATAATGTTTTAGTAACAGCAAAAACCTTTTTAAAATACGATAAATATTTTAAGCATTACACATTTTTTCACAATTCATTTAAAATTTACATTCAAGATATCACAGCACAAGATGCAGATGGTGAATACTATCAGAAACAAGATATAAAATATCATTCTGAGCTGGCTGATTTGTATATAAATTCAACTACAGAGCACAAATGGAAATCACTACCTCATTTATACATTTCTAATAGGACAGAAGAATTCATATCACTAGCAACACCTGACTATCTACACGAACAGTTAATCAATTTTGTTCAATTAGAAACAATAAAAGAAATCACAAAACAAGCATTACAAATTGTTCAAAGAAAACATAACGCTAATCTGATTTTGCGTTATACGTTGTTACTTTGTGAGCTTAATAAACTATCCAATAAGCCATTCTCAACAGAAGACTTATATAAGGATTTGTATAGCATTGGTGAAAAGAAAAAATCTCTCCAATTATTATTGAATAACCCTACATATATTGAAAACAATTTCAAAGAAATCACCAATTGGATTATAAAATTATATAACGATAATCAGCATGAAATAGCATTCAAGATATTCAGCCTATTATCTCCTATACTAAACAATAAGGAAACAGCCCCACCCTTTCTTGGAAACACTTATACAACTAAAAACGTCTCGCGCATCGAGAGATGGATGCAATCAGCCAGCTGTTTTTATAACATTAACGAAATCCGAAATAGATATCAAGATTTTCACCAAAAAAGCATGTGCTCCTATAGCTATGAAAAGTTTGAGAGTTTATTAGAACTCAACTTTTGCATAGGCCTGATAAAATGTAAGAAACACAACGAGATACTAGAATTAATACAAAACAATATTCTCTCGCTTAATAACGAAGATTATATAACTCTACTTCATTACATTTTAAATCAGGATATACCCACAAATACTTTCAACAAACTCTCAATTGTTAAACTTTTAGAAAATAAATATGATTCACTTCATTTATCAGCTTACGACAAGTTTGCTATTGCCTATCAAAAAGATAAGATTAATAATCCAAAAGAAGAAATTGAGCAATTGCTCACAAATCTCGATATTTCGTTATTTAGCGACATCCACTCACCTTCCTACGAGCTGGATGACACTCCGTTCATTCTTTTGTTTCACCTATCCAGATTAAGGACTAAATATGGATTTTCTGATGATTGGAACGACTTTTGCAATTCCATACCAACAAAGCCACATAACAATAAAAGTGAGCACGCAATACTAGTATCTACCTACATATGCAAATTAGGAGAAATTGCAGCAAACTCACTTAATACCTCTTCCTACAATTTATTACTTCTCCATTTAAAAGAATTACTAACACCTTCAAATACTGATGATTATAATATATATCAAATCAACAATATAACACGAGACGTTTACATTAAGAAAGCAATCATAACTGCATCAAAAGCTTCTCATGAATACTTGAAAAAATTAGCAAAAGATCTATTTACCTTCATGCTTGATGAGAGTTATCTATGGTCTCTAAGTAGTAGAATAGAAACACTAGATACACTGCTTAATCTCGAAGTTCCGGAAACAGAGATCAGAAATACTTTCAACAAGCTAATTGAACAATCTAGGGCTCTCACTAACAGCGAAGATAGAATATCTTTTTATCGCTCTATTTCATTGTTTTGGCACAAGTTAAATAATAACAGCAAAGCTCTGCACTACTTAAAATTGTCAGTTAAAGAAAACCTGTCTTTATCGTACAGAAAAGATTTTGAACTAGAAACTTTCATTAACTGGACCATCATCGCAAATCAAGAAACTCCAGATAAAGCTATTGAAAGACTTCATTGGTTCACTCGAAGACTCAAGATTATTGAATCCGCAATAGAGCTCCCCTACACTTTTAGCCCTGCTTTTCTATTTGCAGGTTTTGACCATTCATTGTCAACAGGGCTAAAATTGGGCAAATGGCTCATTAAAAATGAGCATATCTCTTTTCAAACCTTTTCTGCAGTACTAGTTGAAGCTTTACTTAGCAGAATATCCTGTGAGCCAGATTTTTTCAATCTCATAAACTACTATTTTAATATTCACCTAGACACGATTTGTAATAGAGAGAGCTATAATGAGAGTAGAGTTTTAAAAAAGATAATTAAAATTGCGAAGCAAATTTTAAACGAACAAAATTATTTAGATTTCACAAAGAAGCTAAAAAATGAAATTTTAACAAGAACCAGTTTAGATATACGAAACAACCTATTGAAAACCATCGATACCAGCAAGCAACCAAACACTAACGTAGATACTACTAACGATAATGATATTATAAAAACACAACTCGAAGAAGCGAGAAAATGTTTATCAAATAATAATTTTGATAGAGCCAAAGAACTTTTAAGTCAAGTTATTGAATCAGCACATCCTAGTGATTGGTATAGATTATATGCTGGTGGCACCAAAATCGATGCCTATAAAATGCTCATCCATATAGAGCAAAAAGAAGCATCTTATCAAGCAATGGATGATTTTGTTTATAATTTCACAAAACAAGGAAGTGAAGCGTTCATTTTAAATATGGATGAAATCATGCCATTATTCGATCCAAACTACAATCGAGTACTAGCTTATGATGAATTTAAGCATCACATGGAAAGACTGACTCGAGATTATTTTGACGAGAAACCCGATTTATCAGACGATGGTGACAACTTATTTTCAACGTTATGTAAGCATCTTATTTATATTAGCAAACTTCCAATTCCATATCTCACTGACACTTGTTCATATACTTTAGCCCAAATTGCTATAAGCAATCCAAATTCAGCAGTCGATTTAATATTGAATGAACCTGATTACGATTTCTCAATCATTCATATTCTGGGGTATATTAATGAGCTAGCACCTTCTCTGCTGCCTTATTTCAATACAAAATTGGAGCATTTATCTAAATCTCCCTATTTCCAATTAAACCGCTATGCAAAGGAGCTCTTAAACAAGCATGAATCAAAATCAGATATTTTTAAACCTCTTCCAATTTGTTATAATATTACACTTCCCAATGAAAGTGAGACATCTTACGACAAGTACTATATTTCATCTTCAATGGATTCCAAAGAACATCACATCTACGATAAGTCCCAGCCATTTTTCCACATCGTATATTTTATAAGTGCTATTACAAATCTTCCTTCGGCTAGGCTCATGCGTATTCTCGTTTCATATACTATCAGTATAAATTCTTCAATAGAGGACTATTCCAAGAATGATGAAAATAGGAAGCGTTTTTTAAATAATATAGGCCTAAGATACTATTATACATTTACTGCAACATCCGATTTCTACAATGCTCTTAATAAAATGATTAACGAACTAATCAATTCTAACATCATAGAAATTAACCTAATTGAAGATATAATACCTCCGTTTGATTATTCACCACTTACATGGAATAACAACATCAAACCTCCTTTCATTTCATTATTTGATCCTCATCAATATAATTTTAATAACTCATGGGTGCGAGAGGTTGAAACGTCAGACAGACTACTCTGCCCATTGAAAACATATAAGAATTTTAACGTTATAGCAGAAAGTTCATCCATTTACAGAATGAGCAGTCGAGCATCTGAAATATTCAAAAGTCAGATTATCCCCGCTCGTTCTGATAGTCCAAAAGCTTTTTGGATTACAAGCCAAATTTCCACGCCCTATTGTCACTATAGAAAATCATCATCTTCTATTCATCAAATCATTCAACAAAAGAGGCTACATTATGCCCAGCATGACGTAAAATCGCAATACCTCGCACTCAATCCCGAAATAGCCAATTCATTGGGTTGGGTTTCTTCATCAGATGGTATTGCAGCTTGGGATGATACTCAAGGAAACCGAATGATAGAGTCAATATATTGGAGAGATGGAAATACACATTCCTTTTCTAATTCTAGTTCATCTGGTGAGGGATGGATGGTACTCGCCAGTAACGAAGCGTTAGAGCAACTACAACAACTGATTAGTCCACTGATACAACTCAAGGAAATCAATAGGAGTGCGAATAATTCGTCATTTACAAAAAAATCATATGAATCTTTTGACGGATTCCCTGTAGATATTAATCCTTTATGGGAGTCTTATGACTTGCAGTAGGGATTCTTCAGTGATACAATAAGAACGCGGAGGTTCTATCCATGATTACAGGCGAATTGAAAAACAAGGTGGATGCCATATGGGAAACCATATGGACAGGAGGTATTACCAGCCCTATTACGGTGTTAGAGCAAATTACCTACCTGATGTTCATGAAATTGCTGGATGACAACCAGCTCAGAGGAGAAGCTAATGCTAGCATCTTTGAAGAGGTGCTGAATAACAAGGTATTTGGTGATGGAGTTTGCGTAATCAGCGAAAACCCGCACATTGAAACCGAATATCGAAATCTGCGTTGGAGCGTTTTCCACAACTTTGAGCCAACTGCCATGTTGGAAAACATCCGAAACTACGTCTTCCCTTTCATCAAAACAATCGGACAAGGTAAAGATTCGGCTTTCAGTCGCTACATGAAGGATACTGTGTTCCTGATTCCCACGGGTAGCGTGTTAGCTAAGGTTGTGGATGGTATTGATGCGCTCGACATGAACAACAAGGATCTCATGGGCGATGTCTACGAATACCTGCTCAGCAAGATTGCAGCATCCGGCGAAAACGGCCAGTTCCGTACGCCTCGCCACATTATTGACATGATGGTGCAGCTCATGAAGCCTACGCTTAAGGATAAGATTCTTGACCCGGCCATGGGTAGCGCAGGCTTCTTGCAACAAAGCTGCGCCTATATCAGCAACCATCAGCGTGCCGAATTGATGAAATCGCAGAATTTGGCATTCTTCAAATCCGGTCTGTTCTCTGGCTATGATACAGACCAGTCCATGCTTCGCATCGGTGCTATGAATATGATGCTGCACGGTGTGGAAGAGCCGAATATTCAATATCGTGATTCGCTTTCCAAGGAGAATGCTGAGCGAGATTGCTATTCGCTTATCATGGCAAATCCTCCTTTTAAGGGCAGCGTGTTCAAGGAGAATATCAGCAAAGATTTAACAGCGCTCTGCTCTACTACTAAGACGGAGCTGCTTTTCATGGCTCTTTTTACTAAAATGCTTACGATTGGTGGTCGTTGCGCTTCAATTGTGCCGGACGGCGTGCTCTTCAGTAGTTCCAAGGCGCATAAAGCATTGAGAAAAGAACTTGTAGAGAAACAACAGCTGAGAGCCGTTATTTCCATGCCCTCCGGGGTCTTTAAGCCTTATGCAGGTGTATCAACGGCTATCCTCATCTTCACTCGCACCGATGCCGGCGGTACAGATAATGTCTGGTTCTACGATATGAAGGCTGATGGTTATAGCCTCGATGACAAACGTACACCTATAGATCAGAATGACATTCCCGACATCATCTCTCGCTTCGAGAATCTGGAATCAGAGGCAAACCGAGAGCGTACGGAGCAGAGTTTCTTTGTTTCCAAGCAAGAAATTGTTGATAACGAATATGATCTGAGTATCAACAAATACAAGAAGACTGTTTATATCCCGATAGAATATCCTCCCTCAGCCGAAATCTTGGATAGCATTGAGTCTTTGGAATCGCAAATTCAGGCCGAAATGGCTGAGCTGCGCAAGTTGTTGGAACGATAAATCTGAATTTGTAGGGGAGAAGGGAGACTATGAAAGCAAGAATAACAGATATCTGTGAAATCTTAAATGGATACGCATTTAAAAGCGAAAACTACACAACAACTGGCATACGAGTAATTCGGATAGCGAATGTTCAAAAAGGATATGTTGAGGACAACACGCCTCAGTATTATCCATTATCCGAGGTAGACAAGATTCAACAATATATTCTTAACGAGGGCGATATTCTGCTATCCTTAACGGGCAACGTTGGCCGTGTAGCTGTTTTAGAAAAGCACTTTTTACCAGCAGCACTCAATCAGAGAGTTGCATGTTTGCGTCCTTTTACGGATACTGTAACCCCACGATATCTCTACTATGCATTATTGTCTTCAAAATTTGAAAAAGACTGTATAGAAGCATCTAAAGGTATTGCTCAAAAAAACATGAGCACTGAATGGCTTAAACAGTACACGATAAAGTTACGAGACATTAATAAACAGCACGAAATAACAAATCAATTGGATATGCTTACTCGAATTCTCACACATCGGCGCTCCCAGCTTTCAAAGCTAGACGAGCTCGTCAAATGCCGATTTGTTGAGATGTTTGGCGACCCTATTCAAAACAAACAGATATATAAGCTTCATTCGTTTACAGAGTTCGCATATATTGATGCGGAAATGACTACCGACTACCATAAGTATGCGAATTATCCGCACATTGGCATAGACAGCATAGAAAAAGAAACTGGTAGACTTATCGGTTATCGTACAGTTGCCCAAGATGGTGTTATAAGTGGAAAGTATCTATTCTCTCCCGAGCACCTTATATACAGCAAAATTAGGCCCAACCTTAATAAGGTTGCATGCCCTGATTTTCACGGTGTTTGTTCAGCCGATTCATATCCCATACGGAATAAATCAAATTGTAACAAATACTATCTTCTTTATGTACTGCGTTCGCAATGGTTTCTTGATTATATTGTCCCCCTCAGCAGTAGAACCAACCTGCCAAAAGTAAATAGGAAACAGATTGAAAGTTTCACATGGCCGTTACCCCCAATAGAACTTCAAAATCAATTCGAGGCCTTCGTCCGCCGCATCGACAAATTACGCTTTGTCATCCAGAAATCACTGGATGAAACACAAAAGCTATTTGACAGTTTAATGCAGGAGTATTTTGATTAAAAGCCTATTACAAAGGATTCTACACCTATGAATCGAGAACAGGTACAGATAAAACTTGCTCAAATCAACTCTGCGGTCAATGCAGGAGACAAGGCTCGACTGAGCCGAGAACTGCTGAACGAGCTTGTAGTAGGGATATATCAGTATCTCAAGGTTAAGTTGCCCAAAAAAGCTACCTTGTTGGAGTTGATAGATAGTTCAGTTATTGTCGACTTTATCAACGATGCTGATGTAATACAGGCCATGCACTATGTGCGCATTCTGGGAATGAATGCAGAGCATGATGTACGTATACGAAAAGCAGAAGCTCACCTTGCAGTTGAAAACATTACAGCGGTATCAGCTCTCATAGGTCAACGAGAAATCACACCCGATATTCCCTATCAGAAGCAGCCGTACATGAGCGAGGCTAATACTCGCAAGCTGTATATTGATCTGTATCTGAAAGAGGCTGGCTGGGAAGTTCTGGAAACAGAGAATGTTGTCCAACCTAGCAAGGCCGGAATAGAAATAGAAGTCGAGGGTATGCCCAATGCTACAGGCTTGGGCTACTGCGACTACGTTCTTTATGGTCGAGATGGAAAACCTCTTGCCATTGTAGAAGCTAAGCGAACATCCGTATCCCCGGAGAAAGGTCGCCACCAGGTAGATTTGTATGGGGAATGCATGAAGAAGCGCTATGGCTACAAGCCTGTGCTCTATTACACCAATGGCTATACGACCAAGGTAATGGACGGATTGTATCCGGATAGGCAAGTCTTAGCGTTTCATACGCAAGAGGAGCTTGAGCTGATGCTTCATAAGAGAGGGCGCGCAGACATCACAGATTTTACCATTAATGATGAAATCACGAATCGCCCCTATCAGAAGATTGCAATTACAAGCCTTTGCGAAAAACTTAATAAGATGCATCGGCGAGGGTTGCTTGTCATGGCGACAGGCACAGGAAAGACACGAGTCTCCATTTCATTAGTCGATATTCTGACACGCAATAACTGGGTGAAGAATGTTCTCTTCCTTGCAGACCGCACCAGTCTGGTACATCAGGCGAAACAGAATTATGCTAAGCTCCTGCCGAATACAAGCATCTGCGAATTGTCTGGTAAGGAAAAGCCAGACTTTAATGCCCGTCTGATGTTCTGCACTTATCAGACGATGATTAACTACATTGATGCTGAGGATAAGCGATTCAAATCAGGGCGATTTGACCTTATTATCATCGATGAGGCTCATCGTAGTATTTTCAACCGCTACGGCTCCATTTTCAAGTATTTTGATAGTCTGCTTGTAGGGCTGACAGCAACCCCTAAGAATGAGGTGGATGCTAACACATACAGCTTGTTTGCCTGTGAATCCGGCGTGCCTGACTCAGACTACTCTCTGGAGGAAGCGATAGATGAGCATTATCTTGTGGGGTACAAAGTCATCAACCGCACTTCTCTGCTAATTTCAGAAGGTATTGACCCGAGCAAATTAACGCCAGAAGAACGCGAACAGCTGGATGACTATTTCGCGGAAAGACGTTTACCTACGCCGAATTTTAATGTACCAGGCAATGAACTGTTCCGCTTCCTGTTCAACAAAAACACTTGCAGACAGGTCATCGAGGAATTGATGACCCAAGGCTTGAAGGTTAACAATGGAGAAACTTTGGGTAAAAGCATCATCTTTGCATACAACCACAAGCACGCTCAGATGATTGTGGATTGTTTTCACGAGCTATACCCGGACTACCCTGCTAATACCTGCCAGCTTGTCGACAATTATGTACAGAATGCAGATAGCCTGATAGAACAATTTGACACCAACCCTGAGTTCCGCATTGCGGTGTCGGTGGATATGCTGGATACAGGTGTCGATATTCCGGCTGTGCTAAATTTGGTGTTCTTTAAGAAGGTACGTTCCAAGATTAAATTTGTGCAGATGATTGGTCGTGGTACACGCTTGAATGAAAACATTTACGGCCCAGGCCGTCACAAAAGTGGATTCTACATTTTTGATTATTGCGCTAACTTTGAGTATTTTGGCAATTTGCCCGAGGGTAAGCCATCGCAAGGCAACCAGCTTAGTCTTACGCAGCGCCTTTTCACCCTGCAAGCTGATATGCTTTATGGTTTACAGGATATACACTATCAAGAAGACGAATGGTTTAAAGGGTATTACGAAGAACTTAAGGAGAATCTCCATCGACAGATTGGTATTATCAAAGCCCACAGCAACCGCATACAAGTGCGGGCTGAAATGCAATATGTAGACAAATTCTACGATTGGGAGAACTGGACGGTTCTTACACCTGTAGCATTACAAGAGCTGAGAAAACACATCGTTCCGCTACTGGATTCCGGGATTCAGGGGCATCCCCTCTCTCTGGCTTTCGATTGCCGCATGCTACATGTTGCATTAGCGTTAGTTTGCAATAACGATGTAAGAGAAGCAGCTAAGGACGTAAAAAAGATTCGTGAGGTGGCAAACTATTTGCTTACGGAAAAGTCTTCAATTCCTCAAGTACTAGCAAAAGCTGCCGACTTGAAGATGATTGTCGACAATAATTTCTGGCAATCCGTAACGGTGCCGGAATTGGAACGACTGCGCCAAAGCCTGCGCGATTTAATGCAGTTCCTGCAAGGCGAAGGGCGTGCTCAGTACGATATAGACATTCATGATGAAATTACACCGGGTGAGTATACCCCTGAAGATACGGTTATAGATATCAGGACATACCGTCAAAAGGTGATAGACTACCTGATGGAAAATATCAATAGTCGGGTAATTACTAAGATTCACAACCTAGAGCCTATAAATGAACAAGATTTGCTGGAGCTAGAACGCATTCTCTGGTATGAATTGGGTACCAAAGAGGATTACGACAAGACCACAGATATCAGCAACTTGGCAGCATTTGTTCGTAGCCTTGTGGGATTGAATCAAGAAGCTGTGAACGAAAAATTCAGCGAATACCTGAACGACAATACATTCAATACCATGCAGCAGGAATATATCCGTAGTATCATTAATTACGTGAAAGTCAATGGTGACATGGTGAAAAGTGACGTCATCAACAAAGAGCCGTTCAATAACTACAACATCTTGGAGCTATTTGGCCCCCGATATCCGGCAGTTATTCAAATTGTCAACAAATTACACAATGCAATAACCATCCCGGCTGCATAGAAAATTCGAAAGATTCGATTTTTCTATGCAGCAGTTTGATTAGAGCAAGAGTACCATATCGGCTATCTACTTAAAAAGGACTAAGCAACCTACGCAAGAGCACGCGCTCCTGTTCATCGCGCAGGCGTTTGGCATATTCTGCCTGTTGCCGTATGTTGTACTTCTGTGCCTCCGCCTCACCATTTAACCAGATAAGCCCCAACCGCTCTATTAACGGAGGGCGTACGTTGCTTTTCATGTAGTTGTCGACTATTTCACGCCGATAATCTACCCAATCGCATTGATTTTCAGCCTCGCGGTCGATAGGGTCTGCAATTTGCTCGTTCACCATTAACTTTTGACCGAGCTTTTCCTCTGGGGAAAGGTTCGGGTTGCTGTCGATAGCAGCCTTTTCTGATTTTAATAGGTCCATTTCAATATAGGAAGTTTATGTTCGGCCCGTTGAAAACCTCTCTGTAGAGAGCAACAAGCATGCCCATATTTTACAAACAGACATTCCCTTGTCAAGCTTTGTTAGTTTGTATTCCATTTCAAGTAACAGCAATGTGCAAAAACTGCACATTGGCCGGTGCAAATTCGGGATTTCCGAATTTTGTGCCCTACCCCACAGAAAACGTATTCGTCACGAAAAGGGCCAAGATGGGGCCAAAAACTACAAAATTAGGACGAAGTTGAATCAAAAAGCCTATCCATCGTGACATTCCAAATCGATGATGGCAGAGCAGATTAAGTTCAGGTTCAGTCTTATCCACAAGAGTATAATTTAACTCTCATTTTCATCATATTGCTAACGTCAGCAAAATAATAAAAACACACAACATCAATAAATAATGAAAACGAAAAAAAATACAGAAACTGAAAGAGCGCTTTGATAATCACGCCCGGCGGTGGGATGATTATAGTAAATACTGTGTGTTATCGCGTTAATTCAACACGAGCTTTGTTCAGACATAGCTCTTAGCGGGGTGAATGCGTTTGGGGAGGTGCTCGTCCTCGAGATGACGACCGATGGGATCCCGGGTAATGTCGGCCAGGTTGCGGAGGTTTTCCAGCAAGCCGAGGGTAAAAATGACGGAGGCGTAGTGAGCCATGGATACGGCAGGGTCGCCTCGCTCGATGCGGTTGAGGGTTGACAGAGATATGGCAGCGCGCTCGGCGAGCAGTCGCATGCTGATGCGCCGACGGCGGCGCGCATCCTTGAGGTCGCGCCCCAGTTTCTTGAGGGCAACGACGGTAAGTCGCTGTAACGGGCGATCCATGATTTAAGCTCCTTTCTCCGGTTTTATAATATGCCATATCCGACATCTTGTCAAGCATAAGATGTCAGATATGGCATTTTATCTTCGTTTCTGCAAGCCGTGTATTTGCCCTGCCCTTACCTGCCCTTCAGGTTATAAATCTCGGGCAGGACTTCGTGGAGGTCGACGGCGGGGGCGATGGCGCTGCGGATGAGGTGCATGGGTTTATAGGCGTCGGGGGCCTCATCGATGGCGTAGGAGAGGCTGGTGGTGAAGACGCCGTGGTCGGCCATGTCCTTCTCGGCGGCAGCGCGGTCGATGCAGGCGCGGGCCTCTGCCCGGGTCAGCAGGCGGCCGGCGCCGTGCGGGGCGCTGTGGTTCCACTCCACGTTGCCGCGGCCGGTGCCTATGCCGATGCCGTCCCTCATGTTGAAGGGAATGACCACGGGCTCGCCCTCGGCGGCGCGTATGGCGCCCTTGCGCAGCACCATGCCCTGCAGGTCCAGGTAATTGTGCATGGACACCATGGCGGGACCCTCCACATCCTTGAGCACGGGCAGCTTGTGCACGTCGGCAAAGTAGCGTGCCACGGCCTCGCGAATGATGAGGTGGTTGAGTCGCGCGAACTGCTGGCAGGCATGCACGCAGGTGAGGTAGTGCTCGTAGTGGGGGCTGTTGCGGTCGAGGTAAGCCATTTCGGGCGTACCGCCGTAGCCCTGCTGAGCACGATACTCGGCAGCGAGATGCTGGTAGAGCTTGTTCACGCGCAGTCCGAAGTTGCGGGAGCCACAGTGCACACCCAGGTACACCACCCCGCTCTGCAGTGAGCGATTGAGCGAGATGAAGTGGTTGCCACCGCCCAGTGAGCCCAGCTGGGTGAGCGGGGAGATACCGCGCCCGCGCTCACCATCCTCTGCCAGCAGACGCTCGGCGTCCTCGATGAGCTGCACCGTGTCTTTGAACCGGTTGCGTATGCTGCGCAGCGGCAGGGTAGCACGGTACTCGCCCACGCCCACGGCAACATTGGCCCGTATGTAGGAGTCGAGCGCCGGGAAATCTATGCGACCGACCTCGCCCAGGGGCAGCAGCGATACCGTGCAGCCGATATCCACCCCCAGCATGTTGGGGGAGACGGCGCCGGCGGCATTCAGCCGCTGGGTGAAGCCCACCACACAGTTGTTGCCGGCGTGGGTGTCGGGCATGATGGCGATGCGGCTCCCCTCACTCACGGGTGCGGCGAGTATGTGGTAAATCTGGCGACGGGTATCGGCATCGATTTCATCAATCATGACACGGGCCGCCGCATATTGGCCTTGAATAGTCATCATAATATCTAAGTTTGGTTAATTGTTTTTCATCAATATGGGGTAGTCTCATGCGGCCGAATGCCCGTGAAATCGGGGCAACAAAAAGCCGATAGCGTTGGGGGCTACCGGATTGTCATTTATCAGAATCAGCGGGCATAAGAACCCGCCGTGCATTTCGCCCCTGAGTGACAGCATGAGGTTTTACATGCTGTCAGTGAGCGTGTAACGGGGGTGCTTAGCGCAGCACAGCCGCAGGTGCCTCCGGGGTGGGGGGCAGAGTATTGGCGGTGGCGGTAACAGCGGTGAGACCCAGAATGATGGCGATTGTCTTGATCATTTTGCTTGTGTTCCTTTCTATCGATTTCCCTCGTTACGGTGAGGTGCGCCAATAATACTCCTTTTTACCGGGACGTCAAGCGCAATTTTCGGAAAAATGCAAAAAAATTACAAAATAACGCAAAAAAATGTAGACAAACGGGCAAAATGACGTTACGCGCACACGTAATGGGGAAGGGTTTCCCTTCCCCATCCACCGATATCCACGAGCCGACAGGCGAGTTCTTCACCACGCCGAATGGCGTTCTTCACCATGGTCGGAACGACCATTCTTCACCACAGGCAAAGCCTGTTCTTCACCGTGAGGCGATAGCCGAACTTAAAAGAAAAAGAAAAGCCGGTCCTGCGGCCCGGCGGTGAAGAACTCGCCCACAGGGCTCGTGGTGAAGAACGGCCCCGAGACGGGGCCGTGGATTTAGGGAGTGGACTTCGCAGTATTCAGCGACTTAATCAACATATAACGCAGACGACTGCACTGATTAATCAAAGGCGCAGCTGCCTCCTTCGTAATCGTTTCCGACCGAATCAGCAATTCCAACCAGTAGTGAGTCTCGTTGCATTCTTTCAATGACAACTGCAATTTGAATATAAAGTCTTCACGACTATAGCCATATTGAGCTTCGTGGATATTGGCACCTATGCTGGTAGCAGAGCGCAGCAGTTGGTTTTTGAGGGGACCACGGTTGTGAATATTGTCACACAGGCGTATAATATCCACTGCAAATTGCATTGACTGTTGAGAGAGTGGACTTGTCATATTGTGCTGAGTATAGCAGGTGAAACTGCGTACCACAAGCACTAAATCCAAAATAATCCACGAGCCGACAGGCGAGTTCTTCACCACGCCGATTGGCGTACTTCACCATGGTCGGAACGACCATTCTTCACCACAGGCAAAGCCTGTTCTTCACCGTGAGGCGATAGTCGAACTTAAAAGAAAAAGAAAAGCCGGTCCTGCGGCCCGGCGGTGAAGAACTCGCCCATAGGGCTCGTGGTGAAGAATGAGCCGATGGCTCATGGTGAAGAATCTGAGCTCACGCTCAGATGGTGAAGAACGGCCCCGAGACGGGGCCGTGGATATTTTGGGGGATTAAGACACGCAGAAGGTGCTGTGTGAGTGCCTTTAAGCTTGACCAAGGGGCGATTGGGGCGTATAGTCTCCCGCGAGCAAAAATTATGAAAGACCAGATAGCAAGTGTACAAGCCGCCGCTCTGGATCGAATTGCCGGCATAGCCGACATGAAAGGTCTGGAGGATGCCCGCGTGGGTATACTCGGCAAAAAGGGAACCCTGACCCAGGTGCAGCAGGGCATGCGCAATGTGCCGAAGGAAGACAAGCCTGCGGTGGGTGCCATGTTGAATGAGGCCCGCGCCATCATTACCGCAGCGCTCGAGGACCGCAAGGCCGCACTGCAGGCTGAGTTGGATGCCGCTGCCGTGGCCGGGGTTGACTTTACCATGCCGGGCGCCACTCTGCCCGCCGGTGGTCTGCACCCCATCTCGATTGTGAGGGATGAGGCCGTGCGCGTGCTGCGCCGCATGGGCTTTACGCTTTCCGATGGTCCTGAGATTGAGGACGAGTGGCACTGCTTCGATGCCCTGAACACCCCCGATGACCACCCTGCCCGCAATGAGAAGGACACCTTCTACTTCGACAGCGGCAAGCTGCTGCGCACGCAGACCAGCACCGTGCAGGCCCGCGCCATGGAGAAGCAGGCCCCGCCCGTGCGCATTATCTGCCCCGGTTCTGCCTTCCGTCGAGATGCGATTGACGCCACCCACCTGTCGGCCTTCAACCAGATTGAGGGTCTGTATGTGGACAAGAATGTGAGCGTGGGTGACCTGAAGGGCACGCTGGAGTATTTCCTGAAGGCCCTGTTCGGCAGCGAGACCGCGGTGCGCTTCCGCCCGCACTTCTTCCCCTTCACCGAGCCGAGTTTCGAGATTGACGTGCTGCTGCAGGCAGCCGGGCAGGCTCCGCGCTGGATTGAGATTGCCGGCTGCGGCATGGTGAACCCCGCCGTGTTCGAGAACATCGACAAGGCCACCGGCAAGACCCAGTACACGGGCTGCACGGGCTTTGCCTTCGGCATAGGTCTGGAGCGCCTGGCTATGATTCGCTGGGGCATACGCGACATTCGCCTGCTCATCGAGAACGACGTCCGATTCCTCGCCCAGTTCCAATAAACCACTAACCCCTTTCCCGTAAATCATACAATGAACGTTTCACTTAACTGGCTTGCAAGCTACATCGACCTGGAGGGTCTGGGCACACAGCAGATGGCCGACATGCTCACCTTCGCCGGTATTGAGGTAGAGGGTATACAGGAGCGCGGTGTGACCACCGATCTGGTGGTAGTAGCTCAGGTGATGGAGAAAACACCCGTCGAGGGCAGCGACCACCTCAATGTCTGCATGGTCGACGCCGGCGAGGGCTCCCTGCGCCAGATTGTCTGCGGTGCCCGGAACTACAAGGTAGGCGACAAGGTACCCTGCGCCCTGCCCGGTGCCGTACTGCCCGGTGGCTGGGAGATTAAGGACGGCAAGCTGCGCGGTGTAGAGAGCCGCGGCATGCTCTGCTCGGCCTCTGAGCTGGGTCTGCCCGACAAGGAGCACGGCCTGTGGATTCTGCCCGCCGACTATGAAATCGGCACTCCCGTGCGTAACTTTGTGGGGACCGATACGATTTTCGAGCTCGAGATTACCCCCAACCGCCCCGACCTGCTCAGCCACTGGGGCATGGCCCGCGAGCTCGCCGGTATTACCGGTCGCAAGCTGAAGGCCGACCCGGCCTCTGCCGCCATGGGCGCGGTGGAAACCAAGCCCGCCGGCGACTTCATCACCCTTTCCGCACCGGATATCTGCCCGCTCTACACCGCCACTCGTATTAAGGGTGTAAAGATTGGCCCCTCCCCCGAGTGGCTGGCTGACCGTCTGGTAGCCATCGGCCTGCGCCCCATCAACAACGTGGTGGACATCACCAACTACTGCCTGTTTGAGCTGGGTCACCCGCTGCACGCCTTCGACGCCGCCAAGCTCACCGGCGGTCTCAACATTCGCCGTGCTGCTGAGGGCGAGCAGTTCGAGAGCCTGATGGGCGAAACCTACACTCTGAAGAGCGACGACGTCGTGATTTCCGACACCTCGGGCTCCGCCCTGGCACTGGGTGGCGTGATGGGCGGCCTGAACTCCGGCGTAACGGCCGAGACCACCGACATCGTGCTCGAGAGCGCCTGGTTTGCCCGCAGCAACATACGCTTCACCAGCCGCCGTCTGGCCCTGGGTTCCGACAGCTCCTACCGCTTCGAGCGTGGTACCTCCCCGTGGAATGTCCTGCGCGCCGCAGCCCGTGCCACGCAGCTTATCCTCGAGTGCGCCGGCGGCACCGCCGAGCCCGTGCTGGTGGGTGGTCAGGCTCCCTGCCTGGTACCCGAGGAGAACGCCCTGAACGCCACCGTGGTGGAGCAAGGCAGCGATGCTAAGATTTACTACGCCCTCGATCAGGTGCAGCTCGACTGGAAGGAACTGGACGTCATGACCAACGGCTCCATTCCCCATACCGAGGCCACCACCATCCTGAAGAACCTCGGCCTGAAGAACATCGACGGTCGCGGCACCTGGGACTGCCCGCCCTGGCGTCTGGACCTCAAGCGCAGCTGCGACCTGCTCGAGGAGGTGGTGCGCGTGTACGGCATCGACAACATCCCCGCCACCAACACCGCCATTTATGTGGAGGAGAGCGCCCACGACCGCGCCAGCGACTACCGCATGGCCCTGAGCCGCAAGCTCGCCGGTGCCGGGTTCTGGGAGGCCCAGACCTTCAAACTCATTGCCGCCGAGAGCATTGACCCCACCATCGCCAGCGTGGAGAACGCCCTGCCCATCAAACCGCTGATGGACGGCGACATCATCCGCGTGTCCCTGCCCATCTCCGAGGACCACTCCACCCTGCGCCCGTCACTGGCTCCCGGCCTCATCTCCGTGGCAGCCCGCAACATCAACCAGGGTCTGGAGGTACTGCGATTCTTCGAGTGCGGCCGCGTGTTCCGCAACACCGGCGGCGGCAAGGGCAAGGATATCGAGACCGAGGTGCTGGGCATCTTCATGGCCGGCAAGGTAGGCCCCGCCAGCTGGGCCGACACCAAGCCCGCAGGTGCCGGTTTCGAGCACATTCGTGCCGTGCTCGACATTCTGGTGCCCAAGGCCACCATCACCCTCGTGCCCGCCAAGCAGACCCGCGAGAACGCCGCTGTAGGTGCCGACATTCAGATTAACAACCAGGCCTGCGGTTACTTCGCCCGCCTGTCACTGGCCAAGTGCCGCGCCCTCGGCCTGCCCATGGAGAGCTACTACGCCGAGCTCGACCTGCGCAAGCTGCAGCAGGTGGCCACCGCCCCCTACAAAGCAGCAGATTTGCCCCAGTTCCCCGGCTCCTCCCGCGATGCCTCCCTCGATGTCCCCGCCGCCACACGCCACGCCGACATCATGAAGGCTGTGGAGGCCGCCAAGCAGAAGCTGCTGGTGAGCACCGGGCTGAAGGACGTGTTCTGCGACCCCACCGGCGAAAAACTCGCCGCTGACCGCAAGGCCATGACCTACACCTTCCTGTACCGCGACGGCAAGAAGACCCTCACCGCCGCCGAGGTGGATGCCGCGCACAAGACCGTGCTCGACGCCCTCGCCGCCAAGGTCAAGGGGCTGAACTTCCGCTAAATCTACAATCTACGGATTTACAATCTACAATGTAGATAGAAAGGCGGGCTGAAGCCCGCAAGTAACAGGCCGCCGTCGTTGCAGACGGCGGCTTTTCTGTGGGGTAGTATGAGGACCGATTGCGTTTTTTCTTGCCGATATCGGCAAGAAATGCTATTATTTTCCCCGAAATCATCAAAAAAACTTGCCGATAGATGAAAGAGAGCTACATATCAGCTGCAGAATATGCCGCCAAGTTCGGCATCAGCGAACGCACGGCACGCCACTATTGCGCCACGGGCAAAATAGAGGGTGCCTTCCTCACCGGCAAAACATGGAATATACCGGCAGATACCCCGATTCCCGGCCGAAGAAGCAAAAAGAGAAGTATTGATACCCCCTTGCTGAGCGTTCTGAAAGAACAGATGCTGGCGGGTCTTCGCGGCAGCATATACCACTACACGCAAGTGGAACTCACCTACAACTCCAATCACATCGAAGGCAGCCGACTTACCGAAGAACAAACCCGCCATATTTTCGAAACCAACACACTCGGCATAAGTGAGGACAGCGTCAATGTGGACGACATCATCGAAACCTCCAACCATTTCCGCTGTGTAGATTATATTATTGCCCACGCAGAAGAACGCCTGACAGAGGCCTTTATCAAAGAACTTCACCGCCTGCTGAAATCCGGCACCTCCGACTCCACCCGCTCATGGTTTGCTGTGGGGGAATACAAGCAGCTCCCCAATGAAGTGGGTGGCATCGATACGAGCGAACCGGAAGACGTCGCCCGAGATATCAAAACCCTACTGCGAGACTACTACCGGCAGAAAGGGCAGAAGAGCTTTGACGACATTCTGGACTTTCATCATCGGTTTGAATGTATACACCCATTTCAGGACGGCAACGGTCGCGTGGGACGCCTGCTGTTATTCAAAGAATGTCTGTGCCACCGACACGTGCCGTTTATCATTACAGATTCCCTTAAGATGTTCTACTACCGTGGCCTGCAACAGTGGCCACATATCCGCGAATACCTGAGGGATACCTGTCTGACGGCGCAGGATTTCTATCGAACCAAGCTCAAACAACTCAGAATACCGCACTGATATCTCCATCTGAAGAAAGTTGCAGAGATAGGCGGGAAGAAGGACGGCTTTTTGAAAAAAGGAGAAAAACGAGCAGATAGGAGTATGCTCGGAGTCTGAAAAATAAGCGCATGCGTCACTTTTTGCTTGCCAGAACGGGGCTTGCGGGGTACAATGTGCGCGTGAAATGCGGGGTAAGCCCGCTCTCTGAAAACGACAAACCGAAATAAGTACCATGCCTGTACCTACACAAGAACAGTACATCAAGATGCTTGATACGGCCAAGGCTAAAGGCTATGCCTACCCGGCCATCAACGTGACCACCATCGAGGTGATCAACGGCGCTCTGAAGGCTTTCGCCGAGGCCAAGTCCGACGGCATCATCCAGATTTCCCTGGGTGGCGGCCAGTTCGCCTCCGGCACCGCCGTGAAGGATTCCGCCATCGGCGCCATCGTTCTGGCTGAGGCTGTACATCGCCTCGCTGAGCAGTACAACGTATTCGTTGCTCTGCACACCGACCACTGCCAGGCCGACAAGGTTGACAGCTTCCTGCGCCCCCTGCTTGCCGAGAGCAAGAAGCGCATCGCCGAGGGCAAAGGCCCCCTGTTCAACTCCCACATGCTCGACGCTTCCGCTCTGCCCATGGCTCAGAACCTCGAGCTCTCCAAGCAGCTGCTTGCCGAGTGCGCCGAGCTGGGTATCGTTCTCGAAATCGAGATCGGTGTTGTAGGTGGTGAGGAAGACGGCGTGGACACCTCCGGCGCTCCCGCTGAGAAGCTCTACACCTCCCCCGCTGACATGCTTCAGACCTACGAGACCCTTAACGGCGTAGGCGAGTTCATGCTGGCTGCTACCTTCGGTAACGTACACGGCGTGTACAAGCCGGGTGCTGTTAAGCTGAAGCCCACCATCCTGCGCGACGGCCAGGCTGTGGTGAAGGAGAAGCACGGTGAGGATATGCGCCTGGTATTCCACGGCGGTTCCGGCTCCGACCTCTGCGACATCCGCGAGGCTATCTCCTACGGCGTAGTGAAGATGAACATCGACACCGACACCCAGTACGCTTTCTCCAAGCCCATCGTTCTGCACATGTGCCAGAACATCGACGGCATGCTGAAGGTTGACGGTGAGGTGGGTAACAAGAAGGTTTACGACCCCCGCTCCTACCTGAAGAAGGGTGAGCAGGGTATCTGCGAGCGCCTGCAGGTTGCCGCCGATGACCTTCTGTCCAAGGGCCAGACCCTCTACGGCCAGATCTAAGGTCAACCACACATTTTGTAAAAATCCCTGCAGCTCCGGCTGCGGGGATTTTTTATAAAGTTGGATTTCTAAATTGTACCGTAAGCCGAGGAGTTAGACATCGATTGTAAAATCTATCTTTTCCGACCCGAATTTCTACCTTGACAGCCCATGTGCATGAGCGTATAATGTCGCGCATATCGTGAGCACAAAAACCAAAAATGAGAATTGGAGCAGCAACCTGGGTGTTGTACTGGCAGTAGCCGGCAGCGCCATCGGGTTCGGTAATTTCCTGCGTTTCCCCGGACTGGCGGCCCAGTACGGCGGTGGCGCTTTCATGATAGCCTATTTCTGCGCATTCCTGCTGATGGGCATTCCGCTCAGCTGGGTGGAGTGGGCTATCGGCCGCAAGGGCGGCCGACTGGGCGGTCACAGCTCGGCATCCATCTTCTACCTCATTGCACAGACAAAGTGCTGGAAGTACCTGGGGCTCGTGAGCGTTATCGTGCCGCTGGCCATCAGCATGTACTACATTGCACTGGAGGGCTGGACCCTCGGTTACGCCTGGCACACAGCCGTGGGTGACCTGAACCTGAGCAGCTCGGCGGAATACGGCGATTTCTTCACCAGGTTCACCGGTATCAGCGCCGACGGCTCAGTCTTCACCGGTGGAGAAAGCACCCTGCTCATCTTCTTCCTGCTGGCACTGGGTGCGAACTTCTACCTGATTTTCCGTGGTGTGAACAAAGGTATTGAGTGGTTCAGCAAAGTGAGCATGCCCATTCTGGTTATCACGGCCATTATCATTCTGGGGCGTGTGCTCACCATGGGCACCCCCGATGCCGCACACCCCGAGCGCAACGTGAACGAGGGTCTGGGCTACATGTGGAACCCCGACAAGGTCATGCTGGTGGATACCACCACCAAGAAGACCATCGGCATGGTACCCGCCGGCGCAACAGCTGAGGAGGAAAGCGCCCTCATTACCCGCCTGCAGGAGGAGTACCCCAAAGCCACCATTGCTAAGGAGGAAATCACCCTCCTTAAGGGCCTGATGAACCCGGAAATGTGGATTACCGCCGCGGGGCAGATTTTCTACTCCCTTTCCATCGGCTTCGGTATCGTTTGTACCTACGCCAGTTACGTACGCCGCCGCAAGGACATCGCGCTGGGCTCCCTGACTGCCAATGCAGCCAATGAAGTAGCCGAAGTAGGTCTGGCGGGCATGATGATTATTCCCGCCGCCGTATCCCTGCTGGGTGTGGCAGCCGCTGCCGGCACCAGCACCTTCGGCCTGGGCTTCAACGTGCTGCCGCAGGTGTTCAACAGCATGCCCGGCGGTCAGATTTTCGGCACGCTCTTCTTTGTGCTGCTCTCCATCGGTGCTATTACAAGTGCCATTTCCATCACCCAGCCGGCAGTTGCCTTCGTTGAGGAGTTCTGGAACCTGAGCCGTACTCAGAGCGTAAGCCTGATAGCCATGCTGCTGGGCGTAGGTTCCCTCATCGTCATTTGGTTTACGAATGGCCTGCTGGCGCTCGACACGCTGGACTTCTGGCTGGGCACCATGAGCCTGTATGTGAGCTCTGCGCTCTTCCTCATCGTGTTCCGCTTTGTATGGGGCACTCCGGCAGGTCTTGCCGAGCTGCGCAGCGGCGCCCTCATGCCAATCGGTCGCAGTATCGCCTTTGTCATCAACTGGATTACCCCGGCCATCATGATAGCCATCTTCCTGGCTTGGCTGTACCAGAACCTCTTTGTCAAACAGAGCTACCACATCACCAACCTGCTGGAGGGTAAGATTGGCGCCATCCTGCCGCTGCTGTGGGTAGCCATTGTCACCATCTTCTTCTGCGTGGTGGCCCATACCTCCCGCCGTTTCCGCCACAAGAACAAGGAGCTCGAAACCCGCTACGAGCGCGAGCCCTTCTCATAAACACATCACCCCCACCTGACACCGTGTCAACGAAAACAAAAACCGAAACCTGGAACACGAACCTGGGCGTCATGCTGGCAGTAGCCGGCAGTGCCATCGGGTTCGGTAATTTCCTGCGCTTCCCCGGACTGGCAGCCCAGTACGGCGGCGGTGCATTTATGATTGCATACTTCTGCGCATTCCTGCTGCTGGGTATCCCCATCAGCTGGGTTGAGTGGAGTATAGGCCGCCGTGGCGGCAGCTTGGGCGGCCACAGCACGGCAGCCATCTTCTACCGACTGTCGGGCTCCCGCGCCTGGAAGTACCTGGGTATCATGGGCGTGCTGGCTCCGCTGGCACTGGCTATGTACTACCTGTACCTCGAGGCCTGGACCCTCGGCTACGCCTGGCACACAGCCGTGGGCGACCTGAACCTGAGCTCTACCGAGGAGTACGGCAAGTTCTTCGTCAACTTCGTAGGTCTGACCGGCGACGGCCACATCTTCACGGGGCAGAGCAGTGCCCTCATCTTCTTCCTGATTGTGCTGGTGGTGAACTTCTACCTCATCTTCCGCGGTATCAGCAAGGGTATTGAGTGGTTCTGCAAGTGGAGCATGCCCATCCTGCTGGTCACCTGCATACTCATTCTCATGCGCGTGCTCACCATGGGCACCCCCAATCCCGAATATCCCGACCGCAGCATCAGCCAGGGCTTGGGTTATATGTGGAACCCCGATAAGGTAGTGCTTGTTGACAGCGACAACGGCGCCACCCTCGATATGGTTCCTGCCGGCTCTACCCCGGAACAGAAACAGAAGTTCATCGAGAAGGTGCAGGCCGCCCATCCGACTGTTAAGGTCGAGGAGCGCCGCATTTCGCTCATCAAGGGCCTGCTCAACCCCGAGCTGTGGCTGGCAGCCGCCGGTCAGGTCTTCTTCTCCCTGTCCGTTGGTTTCGGTACGGTATGTACCTACGCCAGTTATGTGCGCCGCAGCAAGGATGTAGCCCTGAGTTCCCTCACCGCCAATTCAGCCAACGCCGCCACGGAAGTGGGTCTGGCTGGCATGATGATTATACCGGCAGCCGTAGGTTTTCTGGGTGTAGCCGCAGCCGCCGGTGCCAACACCTTCGGTCTGGGCTTCAATGTGCTGCCCCACGTGTTCAACAGCATGCCCGGCGGTCAGCTCTTCGGCACCCTGTTCTTCCTGCTGCTCTTCATTGCAGCCGTAACGAGTGCTATCTCCATGCTGCAGCCCGGTGTGGCCTTCCTCGAGGAGTTCTGGGGCCTGCGCCGCATACAGAGCGTATCCCTGCTGGCCCTGCTCATCACCTGCGGCACTCTGCTGGTGGCCTGGTTCACCTCTGACCTGCTGGCTCTCGATACCCTGGACTTCTGGTTCGGTAACATCTGCCTGTACTTCACCACGGCTCTTTACCTCATCATCTTCAACGTGGTATGGGGGACAAAGAAAGGCATGGCTGAGCTGCGCCACGGTTCAGTCCTGAAACTCCCCAAGATTCTGGTGGTACTTATCAACTGGATTACCCCGCTGATTATGCTCACCATCTTCGTGGCTTGGCTGTTCCAGAACATCATCGGTAAGCCCTGCAGCTACATCACCAACATTATGGAGCTGCGCCCGGGTGCTGTCATTCCGCTGGTGTGGGTACTGCTCGTAGCCGCCTTCTTCGGCTTCGTCATCCGTACCTCCAACAAGTTCCACAGCAACTGCAAGAAACCGGATTAACCCTCAACCTATTTTCTACACAATATGACTATCGCAGGTATCATCACCATGCTGCTTTCTTGCGGCATCGTATGGGGTCTCTTCATCGTGTGCTGCACCAAGCTTGTGCAGAGCGATAAGAAAGAAGACTGAATATCAATATAAGCTCACCATCAGCGCTGCAGAGCCCACGCTTTGCAGCGCTTATTTTTTATGTGCAAGCTCGTCATTGACAAACGGCAGAAATTTGTTAAACTCGGAGTATGCTTAAGCGCCTGTTCTGCCTGTTCTCACTGGCTCTGCCCCTGCTGGCTACGGAAAAGCCGAGAGCCATCGTCATTTTCTACACCGATGACCTGGGGTACAACGACACCTCGACCTACGGTTGCGATAAAGTGCCCTGCCCCAATCTGGATAAACTTGCTGCAGAGGGATTACGATTTACAGATGCCCACAGCACGCACTCCGTGTGCACCCCCTCGCGCTATTCCCTGCTGACAGGTGAGTATGCCTGGCGCCGCAAGGGTACCGGCATTCTGCCCGGAGATGCCAAGCTCATACTCCCCACAACCACCGAGCGCGCCACCCTGCCCTCGCTCATGCAGCAAGCCGGCTACCGCACAGCTGTCATCGGCAAATGGCACCTGGGGCTAGGCCGAGGGGAAGAACCTACCGACTGGAACCGCCCCATCTCCCCCGGCCCGGCAGAGGTGGGCTTTGATTACTCCTTCATACTGGCCGCTACCGGTGACCGTGTGCCCTGCGTCTACCTGCAAAACGGCAGCGTGGTAGGGCTCGACCCCGCAGACCCTATCTACGTGAGCTACAAGACCCCCTTTGAGGGAGAACCGCTGGGCAGCACCCACCCGAAACTGCTCAAGCCGCACGCCCGCAGCAACGGCCCGCAGCACAACTGCGCCGTCATTGACGGCATTCCCCGCATCGGTTACATGAAAGGGGGCAAAGCCGCCCTGTGGAAAGATCAGGACATGGCCGACCGCATCACCGACGAAGCCATACACTTCATCTCCGAAAGTGCGGCGATGAACAAGCCCATCTTCCTCTACTTTGCCACCAATGACATTCACGTACCCCGCGACCCGCACAAGCGATTCGTGGGCAAGAGCGGCATGGGCATACGCGGCGATGTGACTATACAGATGGACGACTGCCTGGGGCGCCTGCGTGCAGCCCTCACCGAGCACGGCTACAGCGACTGCCTGTTCATCTTCAGCAGCGACAACGGCCCGGTGATTAACGACGGCTATTTCGACGGCTCCATACGCGATTGCAAGGGGCACAACCCCGTAGCCCCCATGAGTGCCGGCAAGTGGCGCGACGGTAAACTCAGCGGCGGCAAATACGGCATTATGGAAGGCAGCACCCGTGTTCCCTTCGTCGTCAACTGGCCCGGTCACACCGGCAGGGGCGACAGCGCCGCACTCGTGAGCCAGATTGACCTGGCCCGCACGCTGGCCGAGCTGGCCGGGGTCACAATCCCCGACGGTGCCCTGCCCGACAGCCGAAACCAGCTTCCGGCCCTTCTGGGACAGGATGCCACGGGCGCCCCGCACATTGTCGAGAGCAATAACGGAGGCATTCTCGCCCTGCGCTCCGGCAATTACAAGTACTATCAGCAAGGCAAGACGGAGCACCTCTATGACCTGTCCACCGACCTGCAAGAGCGCCGTAACCTCGCCCCGAGACATCCACAAAAAGTAGAACAAATGCGCCACCAGCTCCGGCAACTCCGGCGGCAGTGAGACCAAAAATCGGGAGAGGCGTCAACCAAATTCCCGAAATTCAGGAGTCATAGACTCCCGAATTTTGGGAATCAGGGACTCTTTATTCCTCATCCCAATAAAGGACAGCCCAGCCCCCTTCTACGCCATCCACCGCAGCGTCACCAATAGGGATTCGCTTCAGCCACGCCATACCCATTGGCGCTTTTTGGCGCTTTAATTATCGTAATATCACCACAGACCGGAGATAGGGAATCCCATCACGCCATCGCGCATCACCTCCACCTTGGACGACGTACAGAAAACCAGCCCGGGTTTCAATTCGAAATCTCCGGTTGGAATCTTGGACACGCCTTTCAAATCTCCTATGCCGGGTCGATTACTCTGTTTTACCTCCATGGGGTACAGGCAGTGATTCTTTTCTAGCACAAAATCAACTTCTGCCCCATTCAAATCGCGGAAATAATATAGACGAGGAGCAATGCCATGATTGGCAAAACTTCTCAATAACTGGCCATAAACCCAGGTCTCCAACATAGCGCCGGAGATATTACTGCGCATCAACGTCTCAACATCGTCACAACCAGCCAGCCAAGAACACAAGCCAGTATCCAGGAAGTATAACTTCGGGCTTTTGGCTAATCGTTTTATGCTATTGACGTGATATGGCTTCAGAAGAGAGATAATACCCGATGTCTCTAAAATAGAAACCCACGCCGCTGCAGTTTTGGGAGACACCTCTGCATCACGAGCTAAATCGCTGTACACAAGCTGCTGACCTGTCCTAAGTGCAGCCGAACGCATGAGTTTCACAAATGCACTTTTATTACCAACTTGCGCCAAAGCCTGTACATCTCGCTCCACGTAAGTCTGAAGATAAGAGCTGAAAAAGTCATGCGAGGGCATGGTGGGATACTGAATCAGCTGAGGATAACCACCACGCCATATGCGCTCAAACAATGAGCGCATATCACATAATCCGGCATTATTGACAAGCTCAATCGGCGATTCGGGTATAAAAGGAACAGCCTTCTCCCCCTGAGCAACGATTTCGCTCTGCGACATGCTCATCAGCTCCACTATACCAATGCGACCGGCAAGGCTCTCCGTCACTCCTTTCATCATCTGGAAACGCTGCGACCCGGTTAACCAATACATGCCCGGTTGCCGTGCCTCATCCACCTTCATTTTAATAGCACGCAATAATTCCGGAGCATATTGCACCTCATCTATGCAAAGAGGCATGCCGTAACGCTCCAAAAAACCTATAGGGTCCTTCTTCGCTTGTGCAGCCTCCACATAATCATCCAGCGTCACATACTTCATGCCTTTCGGCATAATATCACGCAACAATGTCGACTTCCCTACCTGGCGCGCGCCGGTCACCAAGACACAAGGGTAATACCCAGACAATTCTTCAACCTTGCCTTTCATTGTCCGGTAATACAAGTGCTGACTCTTGCTATCCATAGCCGCATTATGCCGAAAAACGGGAGAATTGTCAACCAAATTCCCGAAATTCGGGAGTGTAGGATTCCCGAATTTCGGGAATCAGGGACTCTTTATTCCCATTTTTCGGGAAAAAGGGGTGTTTTGCGCTTTCCGGAGGGAGTCGTTTTTTCTTACGAAGAATCACCTTCAAGGCTTGCTGACCTGCCATCCATAGGGAGCAGCCCACCTCCTGCTCCGGGGGAACGGGGAAGGCATATCTCGTGGTGACTTCCTCGGGGTATTCGTAATCAAACGCCCCCTCTGCATTCACAAAACACCTGATGGTCGCTACAGCCGCATCCAAGCGAGAATCCCTCACTGTATTAGCGCACGTCGTACAAACGCGTTGTCGTGCTCACTGTAATTCGAAATTGGGATAAATCTGAGGGGGAATACTCAATACACAGGCCGCCCTCGACGGCTTCAAACACCTCGGCTCCCTTGTCATTAAGATAAATAACCTGCATAACCGAGCTATTGGCTCCATAACCAGCCACGCAGGCGGACAAAAGAGAGCAGAATAAAGCAGCCGACGAAATCACCCGCCACCCGGAACCATTGAGCTGAGCCCATAACGAGCAAGCATCAAAACGGGCCATACTCCTGCAGGAGCATGTACATCAGCATGCCGGTTGAGCCAATGATACTACAGGGAATATCCACGCCAAAGTACAGCAGATACCCCATCGGGTACAGATAGCATTGGTGCCAGTCCGTATACTCTGCTCCCATCTTATAGCCCACGCGGAAACAGCTCCTATCCGCGCCATCCGGGATGGCGATTCGCTCTGCCCTGCCCGGCAGCGTCGTTGTGCAATGCCCATCTCGTACCGGTATCGGCGTTGTGTCGTACCTCGTGTCCATCGTCACATACACATCCTCTGCGGCATCATCATCCGGCTGCCACTCAAAACGCCGCAGCGAGCCTTCAAAAACCAGCGCGCGTGAGGGCCAGCCCCGCTGAGAACCGCGCACGCGACCTCGCTTCGCTTTGGCGTAATAGGTATCTCCTACCTTGTACAATTCGCGTGGCTCCTTCTCAAACCACACGCCTTCTTCCGCCACTCTGGCCTTGTAAAAACAATAATCCGACACCGAGGACACGCAACTGCTCAACAGAACAGCAGAAAACAATGTGATAGCCAATTTTCTTTCAGCTTTCATCTCGCGTACTCAGTTGTGAAAATAATCCTGAAGTTTCTGCAGCACATCCTGTTCGGTATACCGGGGAACCGGCAGCGGAGGCACGGTACGGTACAAGTGACCATTGACAGCCACCTCAGAAGCACCATCGGCACAAGAAAATATCAGACTCACACACTTATCAAGATAGGACACACCCAGCCAGCCAAAACGATCCTCAACATCCGCCCACCACAAGCGTGTATAGCTGTAGCGAGAACCATCCGGCAGGACCACAGTCAGGCCATTGCGAGTGGCGATACCAAAAGGCAGCACATCGTAAGAATACCCTGCGCAGGCCATGAGCAGAGTTCCATCGGCGCTACGGATAAGTCCCACAGGATGCCCTGCCTGTGTCCTTCCATGCAGCAACGTGTCCGCAGGAGTTTCTGCCAGGTCCTGCAACAGAAACTCCCCGCGCAGCGCCTGTGCCAAGTGCAACACCACACCCGGCAACAGCAGAATAAGCAGAATGATACGGCTGCGCTTCATGGATTATAAAAAAAATCCCCGGCAACACAAGCTGCCGGGGATTTCTGAATATATTCTTAGTACTTGTAGTCCACGTAGAACTGGAACTGACCGCTGCGGTCAATAGCCTGACCGGTCTTCACCGGAATGGCGTAGTCAACCGCGATGGGACCCATCGGCAGGTTCAGGCGCAGACCGATACCTACGTCTGCCGAGTACTCAGACGCAGAGAAGTCAGCAGCGTCGGCATTCACGAAACCGGCATCGGCAAAGACGGCGAAGCGGAGAGAATCCACCAACGGCAGGGTCATCTCGAGCTGCACGAAGGCAGAGCTCTGGCCACCCATGGATTCATCACCGGCCAGCGCCTCGTCAATCATGCCAACGTCACGATAGCGGAAACCACGCAGGTTGTTCGGGCCACCCAGATAGCAGCGCTCAAAGAGCGGCACTTCCTTGTCGCTATCGAGGGAGTCAATCGTCTCGATACCGAAGTTAATGCTGAAGATGGAATCCCAGAAGGAGTTATAGTAGTAGGAACCGGATATACCGCCGCTAATGGTCTCCACCGTACTGCCGGGGCCGGACCAGGCGCCGAAGACCTCCAAGTGCCCACCCTTGCGGGGAGTAATCTGAGCATCGCGGGAGTCATACTCGTAAGCCAGGCGAATGTTGCTGCGGGTGAAGTCGCCGCAGTTCTCGGCAAAGAAGGGAGGAGCGTCGCCCTCGGGCTCAAGCTCATACTGCTCAATGCGGTACTGCAGCTTCACGCTGTTGAAGTCATCCAGAGCCTTGCGCAGGGTCAGCCCGTAACCGAAGTTCGTCTCCTCATAGTAGTCGCTCATGTAAGTGGACTTCGAGAAATAAAGCTCATTACCCAGCGAAATCTTGCGATCCAGGAACCAGGGCTCCAGCAGTGAAATGCTGGCACTCTGAGTCTCGGTACCCAAACGACCGGAGAGCGACAGGCGCTGGCCGCCACCTACAAACGAACTACCGGTGAAACCACGGATATCAAAGTTCGACTGAGTAACCGTAGCATAGAGGTACACACTCTCGATGGAGGAGAAAGCCACACCCACGCTGAAGCTGCCGGTCAGTTTCTCCTGCACGTTGACATTGATATCGCGATAGCCGGAGTTGGCCGAGGCAGTCTGGGAAACCTCCACATTACCGAAGTAGTTAAGGTTCATCAGGCGTTTGCGAGCGGTCTCGAGGTCCACGGAGTTCAGGGGCTGACCGGGCTTGAGCGGCAGTTCGCGCAGAATGACGTGAGACTTCGTCTTGGTGTTACCCAGCACGTTAATCTTGCCTACAGAGTAAGGAGCACCTTCCTCAACGATGTAATTGATATCTACCAGACGATTGCCATCCTTGTCGGTACCGACCTCATTGATGTCGGGGCGCACGCCGGCATCGGCATAGCCCTTGGCACCGTAGTAACGGCGAATCATGGTAGAGTCATCGGAAACCTTCTGCAGGGAGTAGATATCGCCACCAATCATGCTCATGCCGGGCATCAGCTGTTCGGGGGAATAAACCTTGTTACCGGAGAAGGAAACATTGCGCACCTTATAACGGGGGCCTTCTTCAATCTGCACACGCATGGTGAGCTTCTGAGGGCCATCGGCCTTGCCGGCGTCAAAGTACTCCACCTTACCCACGCGAGCACGCAGATAACCGTAGTTACGGTACAGGCGCACCACCTGGGCCAAATCGTCCTCTACCTGTTCGCGGTCTACGCGACCGGACTTCGTGAGCCAGGTGAACAGACCGCGCTCCTTGGTCTTCATAACCTGGCGCAGCTGCACATCGTCGAACGCCAGATTGCCCTCGAAGTCAATGTTCATCATGCGAACCTCGCGGCCCTCCTGAATATCGAACACCACGTCGCTGTACCCCTCACGGGCAGACTTGGTGTGGCGCCAGGAAACCTTGGTGTCCGGATAGCCGGCCTCCTTGTACATCTGAATGATACGGGCACGGGCCGTTGCCAGGCGCTGGTCATTGAAAGCAGAACCGGACTGCAGTGCGTTGGGGGCAGTATAGGTTTTACCCATACCCATGTCCTGACTCTCCTGCAGGCCCTCACGCAGCTCATCGTCATCAAAACGGGTATTGCCCGTAAAGCCCACACCGGCCATCACGCTGGTCGGGCGAACCTCGAAAATCACACGCACACCGCCGGAAGTCGGCTCGACAGCCACGCGGGCATCGCCATCGATAAACCCGTTTTTAATCAGTCGCTCCAAGTCCTCATTCACACGCACGGAACTGTACTTCGTGCCGGGACCGGTCTGAATGACATCGAGCAAACGCTGATCGGGCAGAACAGCCTTGCCGGAAATGTAGCGAATACGCACAGCCTTCACGGTCTTGCCATCATACACCTGTTCATTGGCAAATACGGCAGTGTTGTCACCGAACTCGCGCTCCATCACCTCAGCGCTCATCACACCGACCAAATCATCCGTCGGGCGCGTCAGCTGAGCTTCAACGGCAGGCTGAGCAGCCTCAGTTTCCTCCGTTACAGCAGGTGCAGAAGGCTCAGGTTCAGCCGTTTTGGCTTCTTCCTCAGCAGCGGCCTGCTGATCGCTCAGCATGGCATCCAAAAAGGGGTCACCAGTTGACTCCTGCGCCTGCGCAGGTACAGAAACTGTCATGGCCAGAGCCATCAATGTGGCAGACCAACCGAAAGTGCGTGCATTCATACCCCCATAATTTACCTAACCGCCCCTACTGAGTCAAGCATTTATTCGGCCATTTATCCGCTATTTATTTTGTAACACACATGACCGGAAGTTCCCCTTTCATCATAAATCTTAAACCGTCGCGCAAATTTGGCTTGCCTGAATGGCAGAAATAGGGTATGCTATCCCTCGCAGGGTAGCATGATATCCCCCCCTGCACTGTACGTTATGGCAAGTGACAATCTTCAGGAAATCGAGCAGAATTACATGTGCGACCCGGACGCCGACGGTGGCTTCCTTTACACCACAGCAGAGGCTGCCATCAATTGGGTGCAGCAGCACTCCCTGTGGCCCATGCCCATGGGTACCTCCTGCTGCGCCATTGAGTACATGGCCGCAGCCTGCTCCCGCTATGATATTTCACGCTTCGGTTCCGAGGTGAACCGCTACACCCCCCACCAGGCAGACTTCATGTTCATCTGCGGCACCATCACCTACAAGATGGCCATGCTGGTGCGTCGCATCTGGGACCAGATGCCCGAGCCCAAGTGGTGCATTGCCTGCGGTGCCTGCGCCTGCTCCGGTGGCATGTTCCGCTCCTATTCCGTGCTGCAGGGTGTTGACAAGATTGTACCGGTTGACGTGTACATCTCCGGCTGTCCTCCCCGCCCCGAGGCTCTGCTGCAGGGCCTGATGACCCTGAAGGAGAAGATTATGGACACCGAGCACCCGCTCAAGGGCTTCTTCAAGACCCACGAGCCGCGCATTGCTCAGAACGCCGACACCATCACGGCCAAGATGCCCATTACCGACTGATTTTAACGAGACAGAAAGAAAGGACACACCCTTACCATGGCAGATCTCACCACACTTCAGCAGCAGGCAGCCGAGCGCATCTGCGCCCGCTACCCACAAGTCAGCCGCAAGGAGTTCCGCGGCGACATCACCCTCACCATTGCCCCCGCCGACTTGGCCGATGTCATGCTCTACGCCAAGGACAGCTGCGGTTTCGACATGCTCGTCTGCGTATCCTCCGTTGACAATCTGGGCGAGGAGCCCCGCTACGAGGTCAACTACACCATCACTCAGGCAGAGACCGGCGTGAACCTGCTGGTGCGCTGCCCCGTGAGCGAGAGCGACTGTGCCGTACCGAGCCTGTGCAGCGTATGGCGCTCCGCCAACTGGCTGGAGCGCGAGCAGTACGACCTGATGGGCATCGAGTTCGTCGGGCACCCCGACCTGCGCCGCATCATGATGTGGGATGGTTACCCCTACCACCCGCTGCGCAAGGATTTCCCCGTTGCCGGCAAGCCCACTGAGCTGCCGGGTGTAGCCTTCACCGAGAAAGCACCGACAGCCGGTGGCCCCTTCACCACCCGTCCGGGTGTGATGACAGCCGGTGAGCGCGAGCCCCGTGCCCGCGGGTAAGGTGCAAGCCTACCCCAGCCCACAGTGAAGCTGAGCACGAACAGTTATCTGCACAAAGCGGCAGCCGTCCTGACGGCCGCCGCTGCTGTGTTCTGTGGCTCCTGCCAGCAGCTTGGCCCGAATATCGTGGGTGACATTGATATCACCCGCGCCAAAATAGCCCCCAACCTGCTGCAGCTCGGCGCTCGTAACTGGGTGGTAGTAGCCGACCCGGCTTACCCGCTGCCCGCCGGCGTGGGTGTTGTCAGCATTACTGTACCGTCCAACACAGTCGACACGTTCCGCGAGGTGCTTGATTTGCTGGAAATTGAGGGCGCTGTCGTACCCCGAATATGGGTGAGCCATGAACTCTCCGTCGTTCCCGAAGAGCGTGCACCCGGCATATCCCGGCACCGTCAGGAGCTCGAAAAACTGCTCCTCGGGCGCTTTCACTACGCTGTCAACAGCCGCGTGATTGACATGCAGTTAACTCAAGCTGCAAAGGATTTCCGCATCCTCTACATCCGCACTTCCTCCCATCTGCCCTACAGCAGCATTGCTATCGAGCTCGACTCCGGCTACTGGAACTCCGATGCCGAGGCCGAAGTACAGCAGCGTGTGCAGCAGTTCTACCCCATGCCCGTTCCGCCGCCGGCAACCGATACCACACCGGTCACCACAACCGAGCTGCCCGGCATGATTTCAGCATAAGTCCACCATGTCCACCCTTCCTCCCGATCTCGACCCCAAAATCCGCGCCCAGGCCTGGGTGGGGGATGCCATTCTTGCCCTCTATGTCCGCGAGTGGATTCTCTCCTTCCGCGGGCAGATTGACGGCAAGCTCTTCATCGAGTTTACCAGCAATGATTTCCTGCGTCTGACCGGCAATGCCACCGGCGTGGAAGCCCAAATAGGCCGCATTTTCAAATCCGATGGACTCGAGGCCGCCTATGCCTGGATTGAGCACCACCTGCGCCCCAAGATGGAGCAGCGCCTGCATACGCTCAGGAAAAAGCACTAAGCAAGCTTTCCCTACTAAAAAACCGCAGTCCGATGACTGCGGTTTTTGTTTCCCCGCATCCGGGGAGTTTAAGCTTTTATCGCCGAAGCTTTACTGCATGAGCGCCTCGATATCCGCCACCTCAAGCGGGGCGTTGGGAATGAGGTCCTCGGCGCCATCGGCATGAATCACCACGTCCGTCTCGATGCGGATACCGATATTCTCGGCCGGAATGTAGATACCGGGCTCGATGGTCCACACCTGATTCTCGGCAAACTCAATATCCAGAGGGCCGACATCGTGCACATCGATACCCAGCGAGTGAGAGGTACCGTGCATGAAGTACTTACGCACGCAGAGCGGGTTCTCGGGAGCGGCATCAACCTCCTCCTGAGTGAGCAGCCCCAGCTTCACCAGCTCGGCTGCCATACGCACACGCACCAGGCGCTCGTACTCGCTCTTCTTCAGGCCGGGGCGCATGATACTGAAAGCATAGCGATGCACGGCCAGACAGGCCTCGTACACAGCCTTCTGACGGGGTGTATACTTACCATTGGCAGGCACAGTGCGGGTCATATCGCCGGCATAGCCGCCATATTCGGCACCGATATCGAAGAGAATGAGGTCGCCGTCCTCGCAGCGCTTGTGATTGCTGATGTAGTGGAGCACGCAGGTATCCTTGCCGCTGGCAATGATGGGCAGGAACGAGAACTTACGGGCACGGCGGCGAATGTAGGCGGAGCTCAGCAGGCCCTCCATTTCCCACTCACCCATACCGGGCTTAATGCTGCGCAGTACCTCCACAAAGCCCTCGCCGGTGATGCGGCAGGCCTCGCGCAGCTGCACGAGCTCCTCCTCGGTCTTCACCATACGCATAGCGGCCAGCGTGTCGTACAGGCACTTCACCTTGGCATCGGGATAAGCTGCCAGCAGAGCGGCCTCCATACGGGCATTGCGGGTCTGCACATAGGTATTGCGGCGGGGGTGATTGTCCTGCTCCAGCCAGATTTCCTTTGCAGCGGGCACCCACTCGGCCAGCAGGGAGTTGTATTCATCCGTCCAGCGTACATCGTCAATAGCGCTGAGCTGCGTAGCAACCTCCTTCGTCAGACGGGCACCCTCCCAGATAACGATGTGCTCGTTCGTCTCGCGCAGCAGCAGGGTATCCTCGTGGCTGCCGTCATCCATCACACGTATGAGCAGCACTGTCTCCTCCTGATCGATACCGGTCAGGTAAAAGAGGTTGGCATTCTGGTGGTGTGCCAGAGTGCCGTCAGCATTGGTGGGGTATATGTCGTTGGCGTGTATAATCACCAGACTACCGGCGGGCAACTGAGCCGCCAGCTTATCACGACGGTCGGCATAAAAGCTTGCAGGAATGGGGGCGTATCTGAGTGTATGCATGGGTTCAGAATCTTAATTGCTGCCCGCATTATACAGCACAAGCGCCACTTTGGCAACTGATTTTGCCTTGCTTATCGCTTTCCCGCTGTGTCAGTGCGCAATTTTTGAAGGCCAAGTTACGATAGACAGGTTATTGAGCTTGGCGGCTTCGTCTGGGGAGGCTTCTCGTTGATACGCCCACCCGGGACGCCGTGGCAGACCGTACCTTGAAGCTCGGGCAGTCGCCATGGCTGAGCTCACCTGCCACCTTGTGGCGCAAGCCGCGTAACATGCCAGCTAGTCTATCGTAACTTATATTTCAAAGTTCGGCTTCACCTCACGGTGAAGGACTCGCCACAAACAGCGAGTTGACGGAGAAGCGGGAGACTAAGATTACGCGAGCTTGCGAGCTTTTTTGCTTGTCATGTCAAATCAGATATGATAAATAGGCAATATGCTTAAGCACACGATACTCAGCCTGATGCTGTGTGGTCTTACCATGGCCACGGAAAGCTTTGATTCCCTGAATACCGGTGGTGTAACCGAAGCCACCCTTTCCATCGGCACCCTGAGTGCCCAGAAAGGACATGCTGCCATTTACGGCAAGGGGCATGGCGATTCCCGCTCCCTGCATATCACGGGCGGTGACAACAAGAGTGCCACCATCACCTTTGCCGCTCCCGTTACCAAGGACACACCCCTTGACTTCCGCGCCGAGCGCTGGACCCGCCGCAATCCCTTCACCTTCTCCGTAACCGCCCTTACCGATAAGGGCGAGAAGAAAATCGCCACAGCCAACAACGTCAACGTCGGCAACTTCAACACACACGTGAAGGCCACCCTGCCTGCCGGCACCAAGGCCATTCGCTTTGACATCAGCTCCGACGCCCGCGGCGGTGTGCTTATCGACGACATCAACGTGCACCTGGGGCCGATGGTCATTCGCGAGGCCCGCATGGTAAACCCCGGCGTGTTCCCCATCATGAAGCGCGCGCCCTTCAACCCGGTATTCGCCTACAAGGTACAGGCCAGCGGTACCGATGATGCCAAGAAGGTTACCAAGCTCACCTTCAGAGTTGACAACCCCGAGAGCGTGGAGAACGTAACCCTGCGCACCGGCAGCCCGAACGGTCTGGAGTTCTTCACCAGCACC
>JAZSEM010000114.1:0-4153 GCA_045531695.1 Akkermansia sp. | reverse complement strand
CTTGGAAGAGCAACACACCCTTGCGAGCCGGGGAATACCGACTGACCGTTCAGCCCGGAGCTCTGAAGAGCAGTTCCGGTGTTGCCTTGGGTGCCCCGGTCATTCCCGGGTTCTCCGTCCGCCACCTCATGCAGACCGTTGGCAGCTATTCCGCACCCACGGTGGCAGATGTGAACGGCGATGGGCTTGTTGATTTGCTGATTGGTGAAAAGACGTCGGTTGACAGCGGCTCCGTGCGACTGCACATCAATGTGGGTACGGCAGAGCAGCCGGAGTTCGGCGCCGGCCAATACATCAGTACACCACTGGGGCTCCTGACGGTCGAGGCAACCGGGTGTCTGGGTGCGGCACCGGCAGTGGCCGATATCAATGGCGATGGGCTTGCCGACCTGCTTATCGGCAAGGCTGATGGCACCATTCAGCTTTACATTCAGGAGCAGCCGGGTGCTGAGGGCGATGGCCCCATCTGGTCAGATTACGGCAGAATAAAAGGCATAGATGTGGGTGAGCGCGCTACCCCCGTGCAGGCCGACTGGAACAGCGATGGGCGCCCGGACTTGCTGGTGGGCAATGCAGATGGCAATATCGTACTTTACCTCAACATCGGCACCGCCGAGGTCCCGGCCTACGACAGCGGCCGTTATCTCTACGACGGCGGTAGTCTGCTGAGCGTGCCGGAAGGTCGCAGTGCTTTCGTTGTGGGAGATTGGGATGGCGATAGCCTGCCTGACATTATATCAGGCAATACGGCAGGTCAGCTCGTTTACTACCATAACTATGGCACGGAGGGCAATCCGCTCTTTGCCGGTTACGAGCTGCTGCATGCAGATGGCGGTATCTTTGACCTTCCCAACAGCCCCCGTAGCCGCCTGGCTGCCATGGATTGGAATGGCGACGGTGTGCTGGACCTTGTTGTAGGTGCAGAAGATGGCAATCTGCACTTGCTCTCAGGCGAGAAAAACAGCGCGGGAGTTGTCGGTGGTCTGGACGTAGAGGGGCACCCGAACCTCGATGACATGCCAAGCGGTTCTCAGGTTCTGCAGTTGAGCAGCGCCTACGACGGCTCCGGTATTTACAGTGCTACTGTGCAGGATAACCTGAGCAGCACGGACAGAACAGACTACTTCAGCCTGCACGCCACGGCCGATGGTACCTTCAATATGGCGCTCAACACAAGCAAGCTCGATGCTGCGGTTCGCCTGAGTGTTGGCGTATTGGATGGTGATGGGCTCTTCAGTGTTTCGCAGGAATTGCTCCTGACACCGGGCGCTGCTGCTGACTCGTTGCCCGGTGTGGCGATTTCGGCCGGTGAGGAGTTATACATCAGGGTTGAAAGTGTGGATGTAAGCAGCGAAACTAACTACGAACTGAGCCTGACCGGCACCGTGCCTTCTGTCGGCAGCAATCTGGCTACGCAGAACAACAGCGCAGCCGAGGCCACGGAGCTCAGCTCGCCGAGTGCCGCCGTCAGCGGCTGGGTGGGCGCGGGAGATGCCTGCGACTTCTACCGCGTGGAGATGGCATCTGCCGGCAGTCTGAGCCTGGCTCTGAGCGAGCTGGAGAGCAGCGCACGCCTGCGAATCTACGGCGAGCGTGCCGACGGTAGTCTGGCGCAGCTGGATTCCCGACTGGTGAAGGGCGGCAGCGAGCTGGAGCACACACTCTCGCTCAACGATGGTACTTATTACCTTGAAATTGCCGCAGCCGATGGCGGGCTGGGTGCCTGCAATACCTCCTACTCCCTCACACTGGAGAAGGAGGAGCAGGGCGCCGACGACGAGCTCACCCGCAACAATACCATCGCGTGATGATGCCAGACCGAAAACCGGGCAGGGGAAACTCTGAACCTGCCCTGTTTTCTGTTATTGTCGGAAATGACACTTTCATCGTTGCAGATTTTTACAAATTATATACGTAATAAGGCCAGAATATGCTGTACATGCGCCATTCTTTGGTGTATAAGTATGGAGTAATTCATTTGGCGTCTCTCACACATCGTTAACAACGTGCCGATATCAATTTAAGCGAAGAACTTACAGAAAATCTTAACCACTTACTCATTATGCGAACATTATTTCTCTTATCATTGGCCGCTGCTCTGACTGCAGCCGGCTCCTGGGCAGAAACGACGGTCACAACATCGGCCGATTTTGCCACCGCCTGGAACAACTCAGCTACCGGCGAGACAATAGTCCTGAACACCGAATTGATAGATTTGAGCGGTACTTTATTGACCGCAAGCGGCGGTGTGAATCTGAAAGCCGGCGACAGCGGAGCATGTACCCTGTTGGCCTCGCCGCAGTTGGAGTTGACCGGCACGAGCACTGTGGAGGGGGTGACATTCTCGAACTCCGCTGCCGGCGCGGAATCCGTTCTGACTGTGAGTGATGCTACGTTCAGCGGTGTGACGCTGAGCGGTACCGGTACGGAGCGCGCTGCGGTTGTGGTGAATGCCGATGGTCGCTTGGTGGTGAATGGCAATTCTTCCTTCATTAACAATAGCTCCGATGGCTCAGCTGCCGCTATTGAGGTGAGCCGCAATGCTACACTTTCGTTGAATGCGACAGAGGGGCAGGATATTGAGTTCTCCGGCAATCTGACCACGGGGTATAATCCGCTGGATATTTATCTGGGCTCGGGCGCTGCCATGAACCTGACAGCCGATGCCGGCAGCATGATTTCGTTCGCCGGTGGCGTAGCTTCGGCAAGTGGCGCTACTATTAGCAAGACAGGAGCCGGTACGGTGGAACTGGGCGATGGTACGGATTATGCCGGTAGTCTGAGCATAAGCGAGGGCAAGGCCGTGCTCAAGGGAACAGCCTGGAGCGGCAGCTCTGTAACGGTGGGGGCGAACGGCTCGCTTGCCCTGCAGAGCGGGGCTCAGGTTCGCTCGGCGGCTATCACATCCGATGGTACTCTGGAAATCAGCGGACATTCCACGCTGGGTGTCATTGGTGAGTCCTGTACTATCACTCTGTCGGGGGATTTGGTGTTCTCGAACGGCTCCACCCTGACCACCCTTGGTACACTGACTTTTGCCGGCGATACTTCGCTGACCGTAAGTGGTTATGATGTAGTGGACGGAAGTTCTGCCCGCTATTTGCTCATTGATACCTATGGCTACGCGGGTGATTTGAGTAATATATCCTCGACCATTCAGGGTGAACGTCGCTATGCCTATACGCTGGAGCTCGAGGATGGGGATATTTATTTGAATGTCGAGAGCAGCGGGCGTAGCCTTTCCTGGATGAACGCCAAGAAAACCGCGTGGGAGGTAAACAGTGCAACCACGCTCTGGAACAGTGCAGAGGGACCGGTTGCGTATGAAGACGGTGACTTCGTTTCCTTCACGGACGGAACGGTCAGCATTGTGGGTGAAGTTGCACCGGGGGAGGTAACTCTGGCTCCGGCAAAGAGCCTGACCTTCAAGACGAGTTATAACAAGAAAACAGCTGTGTGGTCCGGCGCCATCACCGGTGAGTCCACCGTCACCATCGAAGCCTCGACTCCCAAGGGTAAGGTAACTATGAATGATGGCAATACCTACAGCGGCGGTACGGTCATCAATGCCGGTACGGTGAATGCCAAGGGAGCGACTTCTTTCGGTACGGGGGACATCACTCTGACCGGCGGCACGCTCAATCTGGCGAGCAAGGCTGTGGCCAATACGATTTTCCTGGAAGGTCCGGCCATCATTAAGGGGGGCAAAAAGTTTGCTGCCTCGCTGGCAATGGCCGGCGAGCTGATGAAAGGCTCAACTGTCAATATCAATGCCGGGGAATCGGCCACTCTGTTCAGCGGAACGGTGAACGGTACCATTTCCGGTCTGGGAGAGGTGCTTATTACCGGCGATGCCGCGCTGGGGACTACCGGCAAAATGACGACCGCCAAGTTGTGCCTGATGGAGGATACCTACTTTACCGTTTCCGCCAAGGGACTGGCGATGAATGCCAAGACCTCCGCTATTGAGATAAATGGCGGTACCCTGACCTCTGCTGGTAAGCTGAGTGCCTATTCTCTGACCATGACCGGTGGTGAGTTGGATGTTGCCAATGCTAAGCCTATGGCTGTCAGTCTGAAGGGGGATTTTAAGGCAGGCTCGGAAGCCGATATTGATGTCTACGGCGCATTTTCGGCAGCCAAACTGGATTTG